>CAMWUM010000258.1 GCA_947177435.1 uncultured Muribaculaceae bacterium | reverse complement strand
GTCGGCAGCGTCAGATGTTTATAATACACAGCTACTAACCCTCCCATCCCATAAACAGCAGCGCCGCCCCAGCCAGGGCGGCGCTACTGTTTATAGTAGGGTCAAATTGTCAATTTGACAAAATGACTAAATGGCCGTGAGGCGGAAGGTGAGGCGATGGAGGGGGGAGGGGCCGTGCTGGGCGATGGCGGCGCGGTGGGCCTTTGTGGGGTAGCCTTTGTTTATTTCCCATGCGTAGGCGGGGTATTGGGTCGCCAGGGCGCGCATTGCCTCATCGCGGTGGGTCTTGGCCAGGATGGAGGCTGCGGCGATATTGGCGAAGCGTCCGTCGCCTTTTACGAATGTCTGGCAGGGGATGTCGCCGTAGGGCTTGAAGCGGTTGCCGTCGACGATCACGGCTCCTGGGCGCACGCTCAGGGCGTCGAGTGCGCGGTGCATGGCCAGGATAGAAGCGTTGAGGATGTTGATTTCGTCGATTTCGCGGTTGTCGACCGAGGCGACGGCCCACGCGATGGCCTGACTCTCGATGATGGGCCTCAGGGCGTCTCTTTGGCGTTCTGTGAGCTTTTTCGAGTCATTTAGTAGGTCGCATCGGAAATCGTCGGGAAGGATGACAGCGGCCGCGAAAACGGGGCCTGCGAGGCATCCTCGGCCTGCTTCGTCACATCCGGCTTCGAGGCGTCCGGTCTGGTAGCAGGCTGGCAATGCCGTGGGGGGTGTCATGAGCGGGGATTAGTTGAGCTTGTCGACAAACGCGTAGCCCATGCCGTAGCGGTTGATGATGTATTTGCCGGTCTCGCCGAGCTTTTTGCGCAGGCGCGAGATATTGGTGTCTACGATGCGGTCGTTGCTGTTGGGCTCGTCGCGCCACACTTCGGCGCAAATCTCTTTGCGGCTGAAGAATGAGTTTTGGTTGCGCAGCAGGTGTATGAGTATGGCGTACTCGGTCTTGGTGAGAGGCACGATCATGCCGTCCTCGACCACGTGCTGCGAGGCAGTGTCAATGCGGAGCTTGAGGCGCGGTACTTCGATTACCTGGTCGTTGGCGGCGGGCGCTGCGGTCTGCTTGGGCGTCTTCATGGGATGGCGCCTGAGCACGGCTTTGGCGCGGGCGATGAGCTCGCGCAGCGAGAATGGCTTGGTGATGAAGTCGTCGGCTCCGGCGTCGAAAGCGTCTACGATGTCGTCCTCGCCAAGGCTGGCCGAGCACACGATCACGGGGACGTCCGAAGCCTCGAGGCTGTCCTTGAGGTCGCGAGTGAACTCGATTCCGTTATAAGCCTGGCTCATGGCGTCTACGATGACCATGCGGGCGTCGGCGCACTGCTGGGGAGTGACGTCGGCGGCCACGGGAAATACTTCGAGGGTGAAGCCTTCGGATGACAAGTTGACCTTGAGCAGGTCGGCAATGACAATGTCATCGTCAATCAATACTATTTTACCCAAGGGACTTGATTGGAGCATAACGGCAAGAAATAAAATACAATAATTTGGGCCCTGAGGGGACCGAAATACAATTAATATTAGACTGGATTTATTTTCCAGTGCAAATATAGCAAGAATTTTAGATTGTATCTTATATATTGGTCGGCTCTGTAATTGAATTGTTGCGAAAAATATGTTTTCAGTGGCGCATAAGGGGGCGCAGCAACGAGCGGACGGATATGCGCTCGGCGCGGGCTACCACGCCGAAGTAGACGCACAGCAGCACGGCGCGCAGCCCCCAGTCGGCCCACTGGCTGCCCGTGCGCACCAGGTGCACGCCCACGACGTAGAGCACGGCGGCAAGCAGCGCATACGCCCCGATGCGGCGCAGGGGGTAGGGGATGGGATACTTGGCCTGGCCCACAAAGTAGCTGGCGAGCATCATGACGCCGTAGCAGCCGAAGGCGGCCCAGGCGCAGCCCATGAAGCCGATGCGGGGCACGAGCAGCAGGTTGAACCCAACGGTGAGCGCCAGGCCCAGGAGCGAGAACCACATGCCCCAGATGGTGCGGTCGGTGAGTTTGTACCACACCGACAGGTTGAAGAATATGCCGAAGAATAGCTCGGCCACCATGATGACGGGCACCACGCGCAGGCCGCTCCAGTAGCGGGAGTCGATGAAGTGGCGCACGATGTCGAGGTAGTACATCACGCCCAGGAATATGGCCAGGCCGGCGATGACAAAGTATTTCATAGCGTCGCTGTAGGCCTTGGTCGACTGCTGGCCTTGGCGCTTGTTCTCAGCGAAGATGAACGGCTCGTAGGCGAAGCGGAAGGCCTGGATGAACATCACCATCACGATGGCGATCTTGTAGTTGGCGCTGTAGATGCCGAGCTGGCCCATCGGGTCGGCGCTGCGGTCGAGGTCGGGGAGCATGAGTTGGCCCAGCGTCTGGTTCATTATGCCGGCGACGCCCAGAGCCAGGAGCGGGGCGGAATAGACTATCATCTCGCGCCACAACTTGCCGCAGAACGACCAGCGGAAGCCTCTAAGCTCGGGGACAAGCAGCAACAGGGTGACGAGCGTGGCGATGAGGTTGGCCAGGAAGATGTAGCCGATGCCGTAGTCGGGCGCGTAGAACCAGTTTACAGTCTCGGGGGCGCGCTCCATCAGCCACGGGCAGAGGAGGATGAAGAAGATGTTGAGGCCGATGTTGAGGCCGATGTTGGCAAACTTGACCAAGGCGAAGCGCACAGCCCGGTTGCGGTAACGCAAATAACTGAACGGCAAGGCGCTGAAAGCGTCAACAGCCACGCATACGGCCATCATCCACACGTAAGACTCGTGGCCCTCGCACCGCATCCACCCGGTGACGGGCCGGAGCATGGCCATCACCAGGCAGAGGAATATTACGCCGCTGATGGCCAGCGAGATGAGGGCCGTGGAGTAGACCTGCATGGGATCTTTCCAGCGGTCGTGGTTGGCAAACCGGAAAAAGCCCGTCTCCATACCGTAGGTGAGTATGATCAAGGCGATGGCCACCACGCCATAAACATAGTTGACGATGCCGTACTCGGCCTGCGCGAACACGCCGGTGTACAGCGGCACCAGGCACCAGTTGAGAAAGCGCCCCACGATGCTGCTCAGGCCATAAATGGCCGTATCCTTAGCCAGACTTTTTATTCCCATTTAATTGATTACCATTATTTTGAGGACGGCGCCGGAGGAGGATGAGGAGGAACCGCCGTCGGTGGAGACATAGGCGTAGTAGATGCCGGAGCGGACGCGCTGTCCGTCGGAGCCAGTGGGATCCCAGGTGGCCATGCCGCCCTCGGCGCGGGTCTGCCAGATGACGTTGCCGGCTGAGTCGGCTATCTTGACCACTGAGTGGTCCATCAGGCCGGAGATGGTGACGGGG
>CAMWUM010000257.1 GCA_947177435.1 uncultured Muribaculaceae bacterium | reverse complement strand
GGTTAAGATACTCAGAAAATAGAGCAAATACGCAATTGAGCATGATGCACGCCGCCCGCCAAAGAGCCGCCTACTTGCTCGCCGACTTCCTGTCGACGAGTGCGGCGTGGTTCGTGTTCAACATCGTGCGTTATTTCACTCTGCCGTACAATTTCGGGTCAATGACGCTCGGCACCTACCTGTCGATGCCGATGATATTGATTGGGCAGTTTGTGTTTCCGTTGATGATGGTTGGGCTTTTCGCCGTGTCGGGATATTACAACAAGGTCTTTTTCAAGTCGAGGCTTTCCGACCTGCTCAATGCCGGAGGCGTTTCAATAATTGGCTCAATCGTCATCTTTTTCTCGGCCCTGTTCAACGACCAAATCGACGATCGCCTCGGTAATTTCGAGACTATCTTGATACTTTGGTCGCTAATGGCCGGCACAGTCGGCCTGGCGCGCACCATCATCACCAAGCGCACGACACAACGCATCTGGGACCGCGAGATCGCCTTCAATTCGCTAATCATCGGCGACTCAGACAAAGCCAAGCTGCTCGCCAAGAATCTCGAGGAGAAGCATCGCAACATGGGCTTCCGCATTGTCGGCTTTGTGGGCTGGGATGAACTCGACGGCATCGAGAACATGGTGCGCGATCTTGACGTTCAGTCGTTTATCATCGTACCTGAGACTGATAACGCCGCCAACACCGTGGCGACCATAAATCGGCTTTTGCCTCTCGACCGCAGCGTCTATATCACCCCCGACACCTACCACCTCATCACCTCGCGACCCCGCACCACGATGGTGGCAGGCCAGGTGCTGATTGATGTGTCGAAGGCGGCAATTCCCGAGAGCACCGTCAACCTCAAGCGCATAGGCGACATCGTGGCCTCGGCGCTGGCATTGGTTGCGCTTGCCCCGGCGTTTGCTGTAATTTCTTTCCTCATCAAGCGTGACTCTCCCGGCCCGGTTTTTTACAAGCAGGAGCGAATAGGCTACAAAAAGAAGCCGTTCATGGTGTATAAGTTCAGGTCAATGCGAGTTGATGCCGAAGCCGCAGGGCCGGCCCTGTCGAGCGAAGGGGATCCTCGCGTTACTCACCTGGGCCGTGTGATGCGCAAGTATCGCATCGACGAACTGCCGCAGTTCTGGAACGTGCTCAAAGGCGACATGTCGCTTGTGGGACCCCGTCCGGAGCGCCAGTATTACTTGTCGCAGATTGTGGCACGCGCGCCGTATTACAATCTGCTGCACCAGGTCAGGCCCGGCATCACATCGTGGGGCATGGTCAAGTACGGCTATGCCGGCAATGTCGACGAAATGCTCGAGCGCATGCAGTACGAACTCCTCTATGTCGAGAACGTCTCTTTTGCCGTCGACTTAAAAATATTATTCTACACCATCCACACCGTTGTCACCGGCAAGGGCGTGTGATGGGTTATAACAATTATGGCAATTTTCATTCATAGGTAATGGCAGTCCCTCAGATATCCGCAGCACGCATTCCGAATTGGTTCCTCAGATTCCTGGCTTGGCGTGAAAGGCATATAAAGGAGAATACTTTTCTGGTGATTCTAGCCCTGTTTGTGGGCTTGTTCGCAGGTTTTGCGGCCATGCTCCTCAAGTGGCTGATCCATACCATCGGCGGCCTCCTTATCCACTGGGGCGGCGATCCGTCGCTCGGCATCAACTTTGCTTACCTGTTGGCTCCTGCCATCGGCATCGTGCTCGTCGTGCTCTACGTCAAGTATGTGGTGAAAGACAACATCTCGCACGGTGTCACCCAGGTGCTCTGGGCCATCTCGCAGAACAAGAGCCGCCTCAAGCAGCACAATATGTACACGTCAGTCATCGCCAGTTCGGTCACCATTGGCTTCGGCGGATCTGTCGGTGCCGAGGGCCCGATAGTGTACACCGGCGCGGCCATAGGCTCCAACCTTGGTTCGCTGTTCAGGCTCTCGCCGCGCATTCTGATGATTCTTGTGGGTTGCGGAGCGGCGGCAGGCATCGCGGGTATCTTCAAGGCCCCAATCGCAGGCATGCTTTTCACCATCGAGGTGCTAATGCTCGACATGACCTCGGTAACAATCATGCCGCTGCTGATTGCTTCAATCACAGGCGCGACAATCGCCTATATCTACACGGGGTACAATTTCGAGTTCTTCTATGTGCAGAGCAACGACTTCCACATCTCGTCGGTGCCGTTTGCCGTGCTCCTTGGCGTGCTTTGCGGATTCGTTTCGCTCTATTTCACCAACGTAATGAATATGATGGAGGGCTTCTTCGGCCGGTTTAAGGAGCGCCCGTGGATACGCACTCTCGTCGGATGCCTGGTGCTTACTTCGCTGATATTCCTCTTCCCGCCGCTCTACGGTGAAGGCTACGACTCCATCAACAGCCTGCTCAACGGCGACGTCTCGGCCATCATGCAGTATTCTCCCTTTGCCGGCGATTCTAACCAGGTGATATACATCATCCTCTTCATTGCCGCCATTATCCTCTTCAAGGCTTTCGCCACCTCATCGACCAACGGCGCCGGCGGTGTTGGCGGCACATTCGCCCCGTCGCTCTATGTCGGTTGCCTCACGGGCTTCCTGTTCGCATTCATAGCCAACCAATTCGGCGTGCCTATCGACAGTAAAAACTTCGCCCTGATTGGCATGGCCGGCGTGATGTCGGGAGTAATGCATGCTCCATTGATGGCAATCTTCCTCACGGCCGAGCTCACGGGCGGCTACTCGCTCTTCCTGCCTCTGCTCATTGTCTCGGCCATCTCGTATTTCACTATCAAGTTTTTCAAGCCTTACAGTATCTATGCCACCCGTCTGGCGCGCAAGGGCGAACTCATCACCCACCACAAAGACAAAACCGTGCTTACGCTGCTGAAAGTCAATAATGTAATCGAGCGAGACTTTAAGTCAGTCACTCCTCATATGACTCTCAAAGAGATGGTCGACGTCATTTCAAAGTCGAGCCGCAACCTCTTCCCGGTGCTCGATGAGGACGGTAAGCTTCTCGGCATCGTGCTTCTCGACGAGATTAGGAATATAATGTTCCGGCCCGACCTGTACCGGAAAATGACCGTCAGCACATTCATGTCAATCCCACCGGCCAAGATTGACGTGGCCGACAGTATGGAGAAAGTGATGAAAACATTTGACAAGACAGGCGCCTGGAACTTGCCCGTGGTAGAGGGCACGAAGTACGTTGGTTTCGTCTCAAAATCAAAGATATTCAACTCTTACCGCCGCGTACTGCGCCACTATTGCGAAGATTAGCCATGATGAAAACCGAACGCATGGGCCTGCTCGCAGTAGCCCTCATCCTGCTCACAGTCGTGGCCGTAGCCCTATTCCGCAGTTGCCCCATTAGGCCCGCCGAGCCCCTCGCCCC
>CAMWUM010000256.1 GCA_947177435.1 uncultured Muribaculaceae bacterium | reverse complement strand
TCGCCGATGTTGAAGGGGGCGTACCCGTCAGCTTCGCCGAACGCGTGATCCCAGTTGAGAGAGAGTTCCCAGCCATTGGGGCGGAGAGCGCCGCTGTTGGCGATGGGTGCGTTTGCGCCCATGATGGCGGGCTGCTGGCCGCTGAGACCCATCATGTCGTGGGTGTCGCGCTGGAACCAGTCGAAGCTGAGGTTGAGGCTGTTGTTGAGGAAGCCGAGGTCAAGACCAACGTCGGTGGTGATGATGCGCTCCCAGGTCAGCGAGCTCGATACGAGCGAAGGCATCGAATACTCGGTGATCTTCTGGCCGTTGGCGAGCCAGTGCACGTTGGCGGCAGATACCTGGCCTGCGGTCGAGAGGAACATATTGCTGCCGATTGCCTCGTTGCCGATGTGGCCATAAGAAGCGCGGATCTTACCGTTGGTGATGATTTCGGTAGCCTTGATGGGGGCGAAGTACTTCTCCTCAGAGAAGCGGTAGCCGGCCGATGCAGAGGGGAAGAATGCCCACTGGTCATTGGCGGGGAAGCGGCTCGAACCGTCGTAGCGGCCGTTGAGCTCGAGGAGATAGATGCCGTTGTAGTCGTAGTTGATACGGCCGAAGAAGCCGGTGGTGGCGCGGTGGGTGTGGCTTGCGCTTACGCTGTAGGTGTCGCTGTTGGTGAGGTTGAGGTTGGGGAGGTTGTAGTCAACCAGGCCGTTGCGCTGAGCGTAGTAGTAGCGGTAGGTCTCCTGCTCGGCGTTCCAGCCGACCATCACCTTGAGGTTGTTCTTGTTGAACGACTTCTGGTAGGTGGCGAACACGTTGGCGGTCCACATCTGGTCATGGCTGCTGCTCTGGGCGGCGTATGTGCCGGACTGGGCATAGTTGGTCCACTGTGCGGGCTCAGCCTTACCAGAGGTCCACTGCGAGTACATGGTGAAGGGCACGCGGGCGCCGTCGCTGTTCATGTCGCGCAGGGTGTAGGTGAAGTCGGCGTTTACGGTCAGACCGGGGAGAATGTCGGCAACCATGAAGGCCTGCATACGGGTCTGAGTGTTGGTGGTCTTGCCGTTGTAACCGTTCATACGGTAGGTGATTTCGTTGCGGAAGCCCATCTTCTCACCGTTCTCGTCGTAGATGTAGCCGTAGTTCTCAAACTGCGAGGGGAAGCGCCATACGTACTGGTAGGCTGAGCGGCCCGACTCGTGAGGAGCGGTGTAGTCGCGCTGCGAGAAGTTGAAGCGGGCACCAGCCTTAAGGAAGCTGAACACCTGGGTCTCAACTGATGCGTTGGCCATGTAGCGCTTGATCTTGTCGGGGTTGTAGTTCCAGAGGCCTTCGTTCTCGTTGTAGCCGAACGATACGCGGTAGTTGGTCTTGCCGCTGTGGCCTTCGAGGCTTACGTTGTGCTTCTGGCTGAAAGCTGCGCCGAAGAGGGTCTTGGCAACGTCCCAGTCAGCGTACGAGAGCCATTCGTTAGACTTGAAAGGCTTGCTGTAGTCCCAGCCTTCGAGACCGGCGGGCATGGTGCGGTTGGAGGCATCGGGGGTGTAGTAGTCACCTACACTGTTCCAGTTCTGGAACTTGTGGAGCTCAACGAGCGAGGTGTACTGCTTGCCGCCGTGCTGCTGCTGCCAAGCGCGGGCGAAGGGCAGGAGCTCGTCGTAGTACATACCGAAGATTTCCTCGTCGCGGCCGGGGTTGGTGTTGTCCATGGCGAGCAGGAGGTTGTCGACGGTGGTGTTGTATTCGGGGAGGATGGTGGCGGTGCCCCAGCCGAAGTTGTTGTTGTACTTAACCGAAACGCGGTCTTCGCGGTTGGCCATCTTGGTGGTAACGAGGATGACACCGAAGGCAGCGCGGCTACCATAAATAGAAGAAGAGGAAGCGTCCTTGAGGACCGAAACAGCCTCGATATCCTCGGGGTTGAGATAAGAGAGGTCGTCAACAGGCACGCCATCGACAACGATGAGGGGGCTTGAGGTGGCGCTGTTGGCAAGAGTACCGGTACCGCGGATGTTGATCTTGGGGTTGCCGGAGATGTCACCGTTGGCGGTGGTGATGGTCAGGCCGGGGACGGCACCCTGGAGGGCTTTTGCGACGTCGGTTACGGGGCGGCTGTCCATTGCGCGGGCCACGTCGACGGTGGCGACTGCGCCGGTGAGGTTGGCGCGCTTCTGCGAACCGTAGCCTACGGCCACAACCTCGTTGAGCATCTCAGTGGTGGGCTGGAGATAGACGGTCATGCCTTGGGCGGCGGGCACCGTAGCGGTTTTGTAGCCGATGTAGCTGATGTTGAGCATGGTGCCGGGAGCCACCTTGATGGTGAAGTTGCCATCGAAGTTGGTGGTCACGCCGCGCGTGCTCCCTTGGGGAGTAACGCTGGCGCCAATGACCGGCTGATTGCTCTCGTCGAGCACCGAACCGGTGACGGTTACGGCAGCTTGGCTTTGCGTCTGCGGTGCCTCTGCGGCATATGCGGCGAAGTATCCGCACATGGGCGCTCCGGCCAACAGGGCTAAAGTCGCGAAAAGATGTTTTTTCATAAAAAATAGTTTTAGGTCCTGCCCCCTAAGGGGTGGATGGATTAAGTTGTGAGCTTGTTAGTCGATGATATACAGACGTTTGCGTTTTGCCTATGGCCGAGGCCGAGGCGGTTGGTAAAAGATTTGCGCGAGTTTGCCGGCGTTAGCTTAAAACTTGCAAAGGCAAAGGTAGGCAAAAAACTGGCAATTTCAAAAAAAATCTTACATTTTATTAAAAAAAATTCTTTAAAATCGGCCTTTTTAGCGCTTCGGAGGCATTGGCAGCCATTTTATCGGCAAAAAATAGCTATATTTGCGCCGCAATGGCTAATTGGGATGACATATCATTTATGCGGGCTGCTCTGGCGCAGGCCAGGCTCGCCTACGAGGCCGGCGAAGTGCCGGTCGGGGCGGTGGTGGTGTGCGACGGCCGCATCGTGGGCCGGGGCCACAACCTCACGGAGCGCCTGTCGGACATCACGGCCCACGCCGAGATGCAGGCCATCACGGCGGCGGCTGCCACAATCGGCGGCAAGTACTTGCAGGACTGCACGCTGTACGTCACGGTCGAGCCGTGCCTGATGTGCGCGGGGGCCATCGCCTGGGCTCAGGTGGGGCGCATCGTCATCGGCTGCGACGACCCGAAGCGCGGATATACATCGGTATGCGCGCGCGAGCCTTTCCATCCCCGCGCCACGGTCACGCGCGGCGTCCTGGCCGACGACTGCCGCTCGCTGATGCAGTCCTTCTTCCGCTCCCGCCGCTAAATTCCCATCAACACAAAAAATACGATAAAAATTTGTGCCATAAGGAATAATTGCCTAACTTTGCTCTTTGAATAAAAGAACGTTAAAACACACTAAGATATGAGC
>CAMWUM010000255.1 GCA_947177435.1 uncultured Muribaculaceae bacterium | reverse complement strand
CTAAAGGCGGCGGCCTGTCGAGCCAGTTTGGCAACGCTTCGGCTGTGATGGGCGTGCGCCAGACCAACACCTTCCTCGAGAAAGGCACGTGGTGGCTCTTCGCTTTCATCATCATCCTGTCGATCGCTTCGGCCTATGTCACCCCCCGCACCAGCGGCACCGCCATCCGCTCCGAAGTGAATACCACCGCCATGCCCGGTAACGAGAGCTACGACACCAACCCCGCTCCCGCTCCCACCCCTGCTCCCGCTCAAGGCGAATAAGGCATACTGATGCAGCGAGCCGATTTTGAAATAATGGCTCCGGTTGGGTCGTACGAGTCGCTCCAAGCGGCCATCGACGCCGGAGCCGATGCTGTATACTTTGGCGTGCAGGGGCTCAACATGCGCTCCAAGTCAAGCGCCAACTTCACCCTCGACGACCTGCGCGCCATCGCCGACCGATGCCGAGCAGCCGGAGTGAAGACGTACCTCACGGTCAACACCGTGCTGTACGATGACGATATGGACAAGTGCCACGCCATCATCGACGCCGTGGCCGACAGCGGCATCTCAGCCATCATCGCCAGCGACATCGCAGCCATCCTCTACGCCCGCAGCCGCGGCGTGGAGGTGCACATCTCCACACAGTGCAACATCACCAACGCCGAGGCCCTGCGATTCTATGCCCAGTGGGCCGACGTGGCCGTGCTGGCCCGCGAGCTCAACCTCGACCAGGTCAGCGCCCTCCACCAGCGCATCAAGCAGGAGCCCATCCTCGGCCCAGCCGGACGCCCCGTGCGCATCGAGATGTTCTGCCACGGCGCCCTGTGCATGGCCGTGTCGGGCAAGTGCTACCTGAGCCTCCATCAGATGAACTCGTCGGCCAACCGGGGCGCATGCACGCAGATATGCCGCCGTGGCTACGTGGTCACCGACCGCGAGACGGGCGAGGAACTGGCCGTGGAGAACCAGTACATCATGTCGCCCAAGGATTTGAAGACCATTCATTTCCTCAACAAGATGGTCGACGCCGGCGTGCGCGTGTTCAAAATCGAAGGTCGCGCGCGCGGACCCGAGTACGTGTACACCGCCGTGCGCGCCTACTCCGAGGCTCTTCAGGCCATCTGCGACGGCACTTACAGCCCGGAGAAAATCGCCGAATGGGACGAACAGCTTGCGCGGGTGTTCAACCGCGGATTCTGGGACGGCTACTACCTGGGCCAGCGCCTGGGCGAATGGTCGTCCAAGTACGGATCGTCGGCCACGCGAGTCAAGCACTACATCGCCAAGGGCGTCAAGACCTTTTCGCGCCTCGGCGTGGCGGAGTTCTACATGGAGGCCGGCGAACTGCATGTCGGCGACGAAATCATCATCACCGGCCCGACAACCGGCGCCGTGTTCCTGACCGTCGACGAGATACAGGTGGGCTGCCGCCCAGTCGAAAAGGCCGTTAAGGGCGACAGCTTCAGCATAAAGGTGCCGGGCAAGATCCGCCCAAGCGACCGCATGTACCTATTCGAAAAGACTCCTCTGGCAAAATAAACTCCCCTCGATATGAAGAAATTTTTCGGCTGGTGCAAGCGCTACGTCTCCATCATGAGCATCCTCGTGGTGGGACTGGTGGCTTATTCGCTATTCTGGCAAGAGAACTCCATCTTCAAGTACCAAGAGTACAGCCAGGAAATCAAGGAACTCAAGGAGGAAATCAAGATTGCCAAAGACACCCTCGAGTACTACCGCGAGATGAACCGAAAACTCCGCACCGATCCCGAAACAATGGAGCGCGAAGGCCGCGAAAATTTCTACATGATCGGCCCCGACGAGGACATATACGTGTTTACCAACTAACCATACCACACCCATGTCAAAAGAAAAGCTCTGCCTGACGGCCGTCACCATAGGCATGCTCCTGATCGGAGCCGCTATATTAATTCCAATCATCACGTTCTACCTCGAGCATCACCAGCCCACGTCGGCGCTCTTCAAGTACCTGTTTGCCGCAGGAGCCGTGCTCGTGCTGGCGGGCCGCGTGCTCAACCAGTACAAGGGCAAGAACATGCGCCTGAAGCGCCTTGTGCGCATCGAGGCCTGGAGCGCCGTATTCTTCTGCGCGGCAGCCGTGTTCATGTTCTATCCCCCCTCGCCCTACATGCTGGGAAATATGCGTTCGGTGCTGGCTTTCACCTTGGCCGGGGCAATCATACAGATATACACTTCTATTATGATTCCCTACGTCTCGAAAAAATCAGAGCAAAAAAAAGATAAATAGCCTCTCAATCGACACGCAAAATTTGGTAGTTTGGCGGAAAATTGCTACCTTTGCATTACAGAAAACACCAAAATCTCATATTAACAATCAAAAACCCCACGCCTATTGCACATCTCTACTCTAACTTAAACAGAAGAATAGAATGCAGAAAAATATCGAGCTTGCCGACGACCTGCTGGTCACGGCATACGCCGCTGGAGACAATGAGGCTTTTGACACCTTGCTTAATCGCCACCAAGCAAACATATTCGCCTATATTCAGCACCTGGTGAAGGATCCTGACCTTGCCAACGACATCTTCCAGGAGACGTTCGTTAAGGCCATCATGGCCATCAAGCAGGGACGCTACACCGGCGATGGACGCTTCGCCGCCTGGCTGGCCCGCATCGCCCACAACCTCGTGTTCGACTCGTACCGCCAGGACAAGTCGGCCACCCTCGTGTCGACGGACAATGAGGAGGTCAACGTGCTCAACCGCAAGGACCTGAGCGAGGGTACTATCGAGGATGCCATCATTGACACCCAGATTATGGACGACGTGCGCGACCTGGTAAGCGCTCTCCCCGACGACCAAAGGGCCGTAGTGGAGATGAGGTACTACGAGGATTTGTCGTTCAAGGAGATAGCCGAGCGCACCGGCGTGAGCATCAACACCGCCCTGGGCCGCATGCGTTACGCCATCCTCAACATGCGCCGCCGCGTCAAGGAGCGCTCAATCGTACTGGCAAGATAAATGTTTGACAGAATAGCCGACATCATCGTGGCCGTAGCCGACTTTTTAGGCGGCTACCCCTTGTTTTTTCTCCTGATCGGAGGCGGACTCTATATGTTCATCCGATCGGGGATGGTGTCGCTACGGCGCCTGCCGGCCGCCATCGGCGCTCTGCGCCAGCGAGGCGGTTCGGGCCAGGGCCAAATATCTTCCGCCCAGGCTCTTGCGTCGGCCGTCGCCGCAACCATCGGCCTCGGCAACATAGCGGGCGTGGCCATTGCCCTGGTGATGGGCGGCCCTGGCGCGATATTCTGGATGTGGGTGAGCGCCATCGTGGGCATGAGCACTAAGTACCATGAAGGCGTGCTGGCCATTATGTACCGAGGCAAGAGCGACGACGGGCGCCACGTCGGAGGCCCCATGTACATCATCGAGCGGGGCCTGGG
>CAMWUM010000254.1 GCA_947177435.1 uncultured Muribaculaceae bacterium | reverse complement strand
TTTCCTTAGGTATGTACACTTTTTTACACAATTAATGTAAAAGTTGGATTGTTTAATAAATTTTTATAATTTTGCATCGGAATACAATAAATTATAAGTTTCCAACGAGATTCTAACTATAAAAAAGATTATTTGCTTATGAAGAAAAACTACGCTTTGCTTCTTTGCGCTATGGCAGCGGCGTCGGCACTGTGGGCCGCGCCTGCCAAGATGCCGCGCCAGTCGCGCGGCATTGCCGCTCCGGTGGTCAAGGAGGCCACCAACATCACAGAAAACGGCTTTACGGCCAACTGGGAGCCGGTGGCCGGCGCCGAGGGCTATTCGGTGCTGGTCTGGGGTATGGAAACGATTGTGGCCGATGGCGTCTACACTGTGATGAGTGAGGATTTCAACCTGATTTCCTACGGCTCTATCGTTGAGCCGGTGCAGGCCGAGGCCTATTACATCGACCTCTCTGACGAGGATTGGGACTGTGTCAACACTCCGGGCTGGGGCGTGGCGGGTTACGCCATGTTTGCCGGCGGCAAGGTTACGGGCGTAATCTATACTCCGTATATGGACTTAACCAATAATGGCGGCAAGTTCACCGCCGTGCTCGGTATCCAAGGGTATGCCGGCCAGGAGGTGGTCGTGGCTTCGTGCGGCGAGACCGAGGTGGTAAAGAAGGTGCGTCTGACTCGCGAAGGGTACTCCGAAGTTCGCGTTGATTTCGACAACGGAGTGCACGACACCTACTTGCGCATAGTCGACAACGGATTTCCCGATGCCGACGATCAGTACGATTACGCCGAGGATTACGCCTACCTCGACGATTTCGCTATCGAGCAGTTTCTTAATGTTGGCGATCGCGTGCTCTTCCCCATCGACGTCAACGATGGCATCGAGGCTCCCGCCACTTCGGCCGACTTCGCCAACCTGCGTTTCCGCTACAACAATGACGTAGTCTATTACGACGTCATCGCCGCATTCCGCGAGTACGATGATCCCGAAGATCCGTGGAACTACGAGCAGTGGTACTCCGATTATTCGGCTCTGCAGCGCGTCGAGCTTCTTGGCTATGACAGCGTCGAGGCTGTCGAGGCCGACGATGCCTCTGAGGTTGAGATTTACAGCATTTCCGGCGTCAGGCACGCAGCCGGCGCGGCTCTCCCGGCAGGCGTCTACATCGTGAAGTCAGGCCAGGATGTCAAGAAAATCATTGTTAAATAATTATCCCCCAAAAATATGAAAAAACTATTGCTTTTTGCCGCCGCTCTCGCCATGGCCTTCGCCGTCAAGGCTGAGACCTTGAGCGTTGGCGTCAGCGGCGCCAGCGTATACGCAGGCTCTGCCTGGGAGGACGGTCCCGTCAATTTCGGATATAGCAATTCGGGCATGCAAGTGCTCTACACCCCCGACCAGCTGCAGGCCGCCATTGACAATAACGGCGCGGTCAAGTCACTGACCTTCAGCTTTTACAACGAGATGGAGTTCAGCGATATCGACGTCAGCGCCACGGCTTATCTCGACGTGGTAGACTTTACGTCGTTCGAGGCTGATGCCGCCAACAAGTACCACTATGCCCCCTTCACGACCGACCATGCCGCCACCGTGTCGGAGACTATCAGCATGCTCGATTACTATTACGACAACTTCGACCTCACGTTCAACTTCGCCGAGCCCATCCAGCTTGAGGCCGGCAAGGCGTTGATGCTCACCGTGCTCGCCTCATGCGATCCTTGCGCGGAAGGTCCGCATTACGTGGCCGGCTATTGCACCGAACCTCAGCCCAAGAGCACGCGCGTGCTCTATTTCTCGAGCGATTCGCAGGCGGCCGCAGACGGCCTTGTTGCCGGCGAGGAGTGCAAGTTCACCGACTATGCGGTGCCCGCCGTCACGATCGGTTACGACAAGGTGGAGATTGTCAAGGTGCCCTGCGAGGCTCCCGTCTTCGCTCCCGAGTCGGGCACGGCCCTTGGCCCCAACGACGCCATCACCATCACCTGCGCAGTGGAGGGCGCTGAAATCTATTACAGCATCGACGGCTCAGAGCCCACGGAGCTTTACGTGTACCCCATCAATGTCAGCGAGCCGACCACCGTCAAGGCTATGGCTAGCCATGCCGACTACCTGCCCAGCGAGGTCGTTGAGGCCAGTTATACGCTCAACGTGACCGCCGCCCCGGCTGTTGACCCTGCTGTGGGCAAGCACTTAGGCTCAAACGAAAAGGTGACGCTCGTGTGCGACACCGAGGGCGCGGCCATCTATTACGGCATCGACGGCGACCCTGCCGAGACACTTTACACCGAGCCGTTCTCCATCTCCAAGGCGTGCACCGTAAAGGCCAAGGCTCAAGCCGAGGGCGCATACCCCAGCGAAATCGTCACCTTCGACTTCACCATCCGCAAGGCCGAGCGTCCGTCGTTCGCCACCCGCGAATACTCCGAGCTTAACCAGGGCGAGGCGGTACTCCTCAACGTGCCCGCCAACTTCGAGGCCAAGTACAGCTTCTCGGCCGATATGGCCGACGCCAAAGCCTACGACCCCGAGGCCGGCATAGTCATCGACAGCGACTGCACAATCTGGATTGTCGGCACCCGCGAAAACTACTACGACAGCGACCCGGTCAAGGCTGAGTTCAAGTACAACGATATCGCCGCTTACAAGCTTGGCGGTTACGACACCACCCGCGAGCGCTTTGCTGGCACCAACTTCTATAACTCTCCCCTCATCTTCGTCTACAACAACTCTGCCACCCAGACCATCTACACCGCCGAGGAGATGGCCCCGATGGCCGGCAAGAGCATCACGAAACTCTCATACGTATACAACAACGAGATGTGTCTCGAGTCGTATAGCTCCACCGCTCGCGTGTTCCTCCAGGAGCTCGACAGCGACGACTTCGTGATCGAGCCTTACTCGCAGAAGGAACTGTGGTATGCCTACGACGCCGAGCACCCGGCAGCCGCCGCCGATATCAACATCGACTTCATCGACTGCTTCGGCTACGACGGCGAACTGACGTTCACCCTCGACCAGCCTTTCGCCTGCTCGGGCAAGGCCCTGCTCGTCACTGTCATCAACGAGGCGCCAATGTACATCGACAACTCGTCGGGCGTGGCCTTCTACTCCTACATGGATCCCGAAAAGCGTTCGGCAGTGTTCTACTCTGACTACTACACATTCGAGGACAACCAAGCCGAGGACGACCTCATCCGTGGCGTAGAGTACAACGAGTTCACCCGTCGCGACAAGCCCTGCACCAAGATGGAGTACACCATCACCGACGGCCTCGCATCGGTCGCCGCCCCCGAAAAGATTCAGGTGGCCGATGGCAAGATTAAGACCGATGCCGAAGTGAGCGTCTACACCGTCTCCGGCGCCCTGGTGGCCAAAGGCTGCGGCGAAATCTCCCTCCCCGCCGGCATCTACGTGGCC
>CAMWUM010000253.1 GCA_947177435.1 uncultured Muribaculaceae bacterium | reverse complement strand
CGGGTTCAGCGGGCGCAGTGGCGGGGTTTGCGGGGGTGTAGCGCTTGTTGAGGCCTTCGACGATTTCCTTGGTGATGTCGAGGTTGGGGTTGTAGATGGCGGCTGCGTTGGAGTAGAGAATCGCGTCGTACTTGTGCTCGTTGTTGTATACGGTGAGGTAGTTCTGGATCGAGTCGGCCAGGGTCTGCTGCAGGGCTGCGGCTTGCTTGGCGGCGTCGCTTTCATGCTGGGCGTACTGCTGGGCGTAGGTGTTCTGCAGGTTGTTGAACTGCTGCATGTCCTGGTTGTAGCTTGCCTCGGAGAGATACATGTTCTGCTTCATCTTCTGGTCGATGTTGGCGGCCTTTTGCTGGAGCTGGTTCTGGTAGTAGGAGTTCTTCGACTGCAGGTCGAGGGCGATTCCTTCGAGTTTCGACTGTATTTCGAGGGCGAGGGTGTACTGCGAGGTGATTGAGTCGAGCGATACGAAGCGGATGTTGGTAGATGCTTCGAATTTTTCGGCCTCGGGTTTGTTGGCGCTGTCGGCGTCGTTGGCTTTGCCGCTGTTGTCGCCGCCGCAGGATGCGACGCAGAGGGCCAGGGCCAGAAGAAGTAGGGTAGAAAGCTTGTTCATTTTATGGTTTTGGTTTCGGTTTTCTGTTGATTTGGCTCATGACGCGGTGGTGCTCGGCTTTGTCGGTGGGGAATTTGGCTCCTTTCTTAAGCAGGACTTTTGCGCTGAGCATTAGCACTGCGGCAGCCATCAGGCCGAGGGTTAGGAGCAGGACACGCGCCATGGTATGATGATTGGTTTTAATTTCTGCGCAAATATATGAAACTTTGTCTAATTTGCGGGCGCCGCTGGGCGTTTTTTTAGTGAAAATTCACCTCTTGTGGCGCCTTTTAGCAGTATTTTTATTTGCGGATGTCGATTGAGGTGCCGTTCTCGCCCGGCATGTTGATCTCGAGGCCTGTCTGTTGCAACTGCTCGAGCATGGCCGGAGTGACTGCCAACTCGTGTGCGTATGTGCCTGGCGCAGTCTCGAGCGTGGCTGCCGGAGCGTCGGCCAGTTCGGCGGGGCGCCCTGTGGTCTTGAACACGAACGTGGGTTGAGGATGGAGCTGGCGCTCGGGGATGACGTAGGTGATTTCTAGGGTCTGGCCTGATTGCAGGTCGGCGAAGCGTTCGCCGGGAATGCGCAGGGGCGGATAGTAGTCTGAGTAGTATTTGCCGTCCCAGATGTGGCCTTCGGGGCGAGGCCACGCTATGTACTCGGCGGGGAGGTCGGCCTCGTCCATGCCAAGGCAATTAATAAGGTACGCGCACGCGTAACGGTATCCGAGCTTGCGGTATCCGTCGGGGAAATAGTGCACGTGGTCGTAGGGGCTGCCGGGGCATCCCTCCGACGACGCTACCCAGGCGTTGGGGATGGAGGCGGCGGTGCGCGCCACGGCCTCGTTGTGGGCCCAGCAGCTGCCGTTCTGGTCTTTGTGCAGGGTCTCGCCCAGGAGCAAGGGAGTCTGCGCGGGGTCGAGGCCGAGCTGGCTGCACAGCGAGTCGTAGATCTCGGTGACGCATTCGGGCCAGGCGGGGTCGCCGACGTTCGACTCTCCCTGCTGCAGCAGGATGCCCTTGATGGCGCCGTGGCGCTGGGCATCGCGGGCACAGGCCACCAGGTGCTGGTACGGCTTGCTGTCGTCGTATCGGGCTGCGGCGTTCTTGAGCCAGTCTTCCTGGCCGTCGAGGCCGGCGGAGTTGTCGACGGGGTCGAACAGTTGTATCTTGCATCCGCCCACGGCCACGTTGATTACGCCTATCTTCTTGTCGGGCAGGGCGCGGGCCAGGGTGCGTCCGAAATAGTCGGCCGGCGAGAGTCCGCCGGTCTTGACACACAGGGGCGGCACGGCGGGGTACCAGTTGCCGCGCTTGCGCCCGTCGTAGTCGTTGTCGACGGCGGCGTACATGTAGAAGCGGTCCAGGTCGTAGTAGTCGCAAGTCTCTGGCTTGTTGGCGCCCTCGAAGTTGGACTGTCCCAGACACAGGAAGATGTAGAAGTCGGGGTCGTATCCGTCCATCTCCACTGGCTGTGGGTCGAGCATGTGCGAGCCGTCGTAGGCCCATGCCAGCATCGGCAGCAGGGCCAGGAGCGTTGCTAATATTTTCTTTTTCATGGCATTTTTTTTGTTTCACTCGCGCAGGCGCGAATCTATAACGATTGTGACGGGGCCGTCGTTGATGAGCGCCACCTGCATGTCTGCACCGAATACGCCGCGTTTCACGGGGCGCCCCAGCAGACATTCGAGTTTTTGGCAGTATGCCTCGTACATCGGCACGGCCACGTCGTGGCCCGCGGCGCGGATGTAGCTCGGGCGGTTGCCCTTGCGGGTTGAGGCGGTGAGCGTGAACTGGCTGACTGCAAGCACCTCGGCGCCTGGCACATCGGCGATGGCCACGTTCATCACGCCCTGCTCGTCTGGGAATATGCGCATGCCGGCCGTCTTGGCCGCCAGCCAGTCGGCGTCGGCCTCGGTGTCGCCGGTCTCGACGCCCACCAGCGCCATCAGCCCGCGGCCGATGGCGCTGTGCAGTCGTCCGTCGATGGTGACCGATGCCTCGGCCACGCGCTGTATCACCAGGCGCATCAGTATTGCTCGTCTTGGTTGGGGAAGTCGCCGGTCTTTACGTCGTCGATGTAGTGGCTCACGGCGTTGTTGATGACTTCGTCGAGATTGGCGTAGCGGCGCAGGAACTTGGGCGAGAAGCCTTTGTTGATGCCCAGCATGTCGTGCATCACCAGCACCTGGCCGTCGACTCCGCCACCGGCGCCGATGCCGATCACGGGGATGGTCAGCTCAGAGGCCACCCGGCGCGCCAGTTCGGCGGGTATCTTCTCCAGCGTCAGTGCAAAGCAGCCGATCTCCTCCAGCATGTGTGCGTCGGAGATCAGTTTCTCGGCTTCGGCCTCCTGTTTGGCTCGCACAGCGTATGTGCCGAACTTGTTGATTGACTGTGGTGTGAGGCCCAGATGGCCCATCACCGGGATGCCGGCGCAGAGGATGCGCTCGATTGACTCGCGTATCTCGGCACCGCCCTCGATTTTCACTGCCTCGGCGTGGCTCTCCTTCATTATGCGGATGGCCGACGCCAGTGCCTCCATCGGGTTGCCCTGGTAGGTGCCGAACGGCATGTCGCACACCACCAGCGCCCTGCGCGTGCCCTTCACCACGCTCTTGGCATGGTAGATCATCTGGTCGAGGGTCATGGGCAGGGTAGTCATGTTGCCGGCCATCACGTTCGAGGCCGAGTCGCCCACCAATATCACGTCCATGCCGGCCTCGTCGATGAGTTTGGCCATAGAGTAGTCGTAAGCGGTGAGCATGGCGATCTTCTCGCCGCGCGCCTTCATCTCCGCCAGACGGGCGGTGGTCACCTTGCGCGCGTTATCTACTGT
>CAMWUM010000252.1 GCA_947177435.1 uncultured Muribaculaceae bacterium | reverse complement strand
CGCGGCGACATGAACTACGCATGGCCCACCGCCGAGATCGCCGTTATGGGCGGCGCAGGCGCCGTAGAGGTGCTCTACGCCAAGGAGGCCAAGACCGCCGAAGATCCCGCCAAGTTCCTGGCCGAGAAGGAGGCAGAGTACAACAAGCTCTTCTGCAACCCCTACAACGCTGCCAAGTACGGCTACATCGACGACGTCATCGAGCCCCGCAACACCCGCTTCCGCATTATCCGCGCCCTGCAGCAGCTGGCCACCAAGAAGGTCACCAACCCCGCTAAGAAGCACGGCAACATACCTCTGTAATGCGTATGAAGACCAAGTTGCTAATCATCGCCCTCGCTTTGGCATGCGCTTGCGGAGTCGCTTCGGCTCAAAGCCGCAAGGCCCTGCGCATCAACGAAGTGATGGTGGTCAACGACAGCACCAGCATCGTTGACGACTACGGCCAGTATTCGCCGTGGATCGAGCTTTACAACACCAATTTCGCTCCGCTGCAGATTTCGAGCATCTACCTCTCAAGCGACGCCGAGGCCATCCAGGCTGCCATGGCTGACAAGAAAGGCAAGGCTCCGCTCAACTGCTCGCTTTACCCCGTGCCACTCGGCGACGAGCGCACCAAGATCGGCAAGCGCCAGACCGTAGTGTTCTTCGCTGACGGCAAGCCCAACCGCGGTACGTTCCACACCAACTTCACCCTCGAAACTGGCCAGGACAACTGGGTGGCAATCTTCGACGCCGACTCAACGCTGATTGACTGCATCTGCGTGCCGGCATCCCTGCCCGCCAACGCTTCCTACGCTCAGATCGCCATTGACGAAAACGGCGACGAAGTATGGGAGGTGCGCGACGGCGACGAGCGCTACATCACCCCCGGCGGCGAGAACACCATCCGCGACACCAACGGCAAAATCCAGAAGTTTGCCGAGCAGGACCCCCACGGATTCTCAATGGCCGCTATGGCCATGTGCATCGTGTTTTCCGCGCTGCTTATCCTCTGCCTCGCATTCATGGCCATCAGCAAGATTGGCGCCGCGTTTGCTAGCCACAACAAGGCCAAGTCGCACGGCAAGACCATCAAGGAGATTGCCGACGAAGGCGATGCTCACGACTCAGGCGAGGTAATCGCCGCCATCAGCATGGCCCTCTACCAGCATCTCAACGCCCACGACACCGAGAGCACCATCCTCACCATCAACAAGGTGAAGCGAGCCTACTCGCCCTGGAGCTCGAAGATCTACGGCATGCGCCACACGCCCGGCAAGTAGTCCCCTATAGCTAATCATTATCGAAAATTACCAAAGAAATGAAAGAATACAAGTATAAAATCAACGGTAACACATATAACGTGGCCATAGGCGACATCGACGGCAACAAAGCTCATGTAGAGGTCAATGGCATCCCCTACAACGTCGAGCTCCCCGAGGCTCCCAAGGCTGCGCCCGTTAAGGCCGTCAAGGCTGCTCCCGCTCCCCGCACCGCATCCGGCGAGAAGGTCATCAGCAAGCCCACTGCATCGGCCGCTTCCGGCGAGACCATAAAGGCTCCCCTGCCCGGCGTGATCCTCTCGATCAGCGTCAAGGTGGGCGACACCGTCAAGGCTGCCGACACCGTGGCTGTGCTCGAGGCCATGAAGATGGAGAACGCCATCCACGCAGGCCGCGACGGCAAGGTCAAAGCAATCAACGTCAACGCTGGCGACTCTGTGCTCGAAGGCACCGCCATCATCACTCTCGAATAGTCTAATGCCTCACACATTAAGCTATGAATGAGTTTTTGACTGGCAATCTCCAAGAGTTCTGGGAACTCACGGGATTCGCAAACGCGCAGCTTGGCAACTTCGTCATGCTCGCCATCGGCCTCTTCTTCATATGGCTTGCCATTAAGAAGAACTTCGAGCCCATGCTGCTGGTGCCCATCGGCTTCGGCATGCTCATCGGCAACATCCCCTTCAACACAGGCGCCGGCCTCGAAATCGGCATCTACGAAGAGGGCTCTGTGCTCAATATCCTCTACAACGGCGTAAGCGCCGGCTGGTACCCGCCCCTCATCTTCCTCGGCATCGGCGCTATGACCGACTTCTCGGCCCTGATCGCCAACCCCAAGCTGATGCTCATCGGCGCAGCTGCCCAGTTCGGCATCTTCGGCGCTTACATGGTGGCTCTCGCCCTCGGCTTCGCTCCTGACCAGGCCGGCGCAATCGCCATCATCGGCGGCGCTGACGGCCCCACCGCCATCTTCCTGTCATCTAAGCTGGCTCCCAACCTGATGGGCGCAATCGCCGTGTCGGCCTACTCCTACATGGCTCTCGTGCCCGTGATCCAGCCGCCAATCATGAAGCTGCTGACCACCAAGAAGGAGCGCCTTATCAAGATGAAGCCCGCCCGCGCGGTGTCGCAGAACGAGAAGATCATCTTCCCCATCGTGGGCATGATCCTCACCTGCTTCGTAGTGCCCTCCGGCATTCCCCTGCTCGGCATGCTCTTCTTCGGCAACCTGCTGCGTGAGTGCGGCGTTACCACCCGTCTGGCCAAGACCGCAAGCAATGCCCTGACCGACATCGTCACCATCCTGCTCGGCATGACCGTCGGCGCATCGACTCAGGCATCGCACTTCCTCACCACTCAGACCATCTTCATCTTCTTCCTCGGCTTCATGGCCTTCATCATCGCTTCGGCATCGGGCGTTATCTTCGTCAAGATATTCAACCTCGTGCTGCCGAAGAGCAAGAAGATCAACCCGCTGATTGGCAACGCAGGCGTATCGGCAGTGCCGATGTCGGCCCGCATCTCCAACAACCTCGGCCTGCAGTACGACCCCAGCAACTACTTGCTGATGCACGCCATGGGCCCCAACGTGGCCGGCGTAATCGGTTCGGCAGTAGCTGCCGGCGTCCTCCTCGGCTTCCTCGCCTGATCCCCTCCCCACCAAATAATCCAGTGCCCCGCAACCACTTGCGGGGCACTGCTGTTATTTTATTTCCATAAAGTAGGGACGCACGGTTCGTGCGTCCGTCGTCAGCAATGGTAATCAACGCAATGTGGACGGACGCACGAACCGTGCGTCCCTACACACAACGCGTAAGCCATCTACTTGCGTGACATCGCAAAGCGATGTCCCTACTAAAAGCTTTTGTCACAGCATCTGCGTTTGTAGAGGTACTGTGTCGAAGTCACAACATCGTTGCTGTGTCAGAAGAGAATAGTGTTATTGAGGGAAGCCTTCTAATGGAGGCAGATTCATTTCTTTGCGGAGGGCATTTACTTTGTCTGGATCTTCGATTTTCCAAAGCACCATCTCTTTTGTCGACGGGTCTTTTCTTACTCTCTGCGTGCCGTAACGCTGCGGTTTGCCCGCATACATCTGCTGGCGGTCATACATTTTTGCGAATAATCCTCTCGGTATTTCATCATCTTTGGCTGCTGCCTCAAATATGGTGA
>CAMWUM010000251.1 GCA_947177435.1 uncultured Muribaculaceae bacterium | reverse complement strand
CGGCAGTCTGTTTGATTGACGTTTATTTGAGTTTGGATTGGGCTTTGTGGTGGAAGTCCATCACTTCGGCGACGTAGGTGACGGTCTGGCGGCCACGGAAATAGCCGTGCTTTACGACGGGGTCGTTGTAGTATTCGGGATTGGATTTGAGGAGGAGGGCTTCGGCCACGTTGCCATCCCACACTTGCGGGTCTTTGCCGATTTTGGCGGCGAGGGCTATTGCGTCGTAGATGTGGGCCGGACCGCTGTTGTATGCGGCGATTACGAATTTTATGCGCTCCTGCGGGTCAGCCACGCGGCTGGCCAGCCCTCGGTCGAGAGTTTGGAGTATGCGTGTGGCTAGTGCTATAGACACTTCCGCGTCGGTGAGCGTCGACGGGTCGACGCCGTAAGCCCGTGCTGTCGAAGGCATTATCTGCATTAAGCCGATTGCTCCCGACCAGGGAGAAGTGATCGTCCGGTCAAAACGGCTCTCGACGTAGGCCTGGGAGGCAAGCAGCCGCCAGTCCCAACCAAGTTCTTTGGCGTGCGTCTTGAACGACTCATCCCACGGCGAAGCGTGGCCATTGGCAAAGGTGAAGTTGACCTCCGGGGGGAGACGCTTGCTGAGTTCGAAGTAGCGCTTGAGCAGTTGGGCGTTTTCCTGGCGGGGCTCTTCGCCGGCGAGCCATGCGTCAATCGAATCGGCGAGCCATTGGCTATTGAGGCCCACGGCCCAGGCCGAGCGCTGGGGGAAACTGACCTCGAGGGTGACGTCGAGGTCGGGATAATAAGTGCGGTTGAGGCGGGCGATGTCGCTGGCAACGATTGTAAGGGGAATTTCGCCTCGGTGCACCATGTCGATCAGGTCCTCGGCGATGAGCGTATCACGGTCGACGGTGTGGATGCGTACGCCGCCGCCGAGTTCGTCATTGAGATTGGAGATGCGCTGGTGATAGCGTGAGTTGGCTTCGACGTACACGTCGCGGCCGACGAGATCGGTCACGTCCTTGATGCGGTCTCCCCGGCGGGGCTGGACGAGCACCTGGGTGGTCTCGCTTACCGGGCCGCAGGCGATGGCGCGCTCCTTGTACTCCGAGGTGACGGGCACCTCGTAGGCTACGAGGTCGACGAGGCCCGAGTCGAGCATATCGAGGGCAAGCTGGAGAGAGGGTGCCACCTGCAGATCGAGAGCCATGCCCTTGGCTTGGGCCAGAGCGGTGACAAGGTCGTAATCGTAGCCCATCTCCTGGCCTCGGTATGAGAAGAAAGAGGTGGGGCTGTAGAGGGTGGCCACGCGCAGCGTGTCGGGCATGCGCGGGGGCTCCTCGGGTTGATGAGCGCCGCCGCCCGTGCAGGCGGCGGCAGTGCTCAATGCTAATATTATAAGATGCTTAAACCGCATCACTCGACCACGGATGCCGAGATAATGCGTACATCCTCAACGGGGCGGTCGGCTGCGCCGGTCTTGACACCCTCGATTGCGTCGATGGTCTCGAAGCCGTCAACGACCTCGCCGTATACGGTGTACTGGCCGTCGAGGAAGGGCGCGCCGCCTACGGTGGCGTAAGCCTTGGCGACCTCTGCGGGTATGGCAGCGGAGGCTTCGGCCTTAGCCTTGGCCTCGAACTCGGTTTGGAGGGCCTGGAGGCCGGCCATATCGCCGGAGGCCTGCATCTGGCGTATGCGGTCGACGTTCTGCTGCACCAGGTCGTTGAACACGCGCTGCTCGGCCATTGCGGCGAGTTGGGTCGAGTCAACCTGGTTGCCGGTGACTACGTAGAACTGCGAGCCTGACGAGCGGCGCTCGGGGTTAACCTGGTCGCCGGTGCGTGCGGCAGCCAGGGCATAACGGGTGTGGAAGTGATTGGGGCGGATTTCGGCGGGGATGGTGTATCCGGGGTCGCCCGAGCCGAGCATCTGTCCGGGCACGGCATCCTTGGAGTCAGGGTCGCCGCCCTGCACCATGAAGTCCTTGATGATGCGGTGGAAGAGGAGGCCGTCGTAGAAATGCTCGTTGACGAGCTTGACCATGTTGTCGCGGTGGAGGGGCGTGTCATCGTAGAGTTGCACGGTGAAGTCGCCCAGGGTGGTTTGGAACTTGATTTTCACGTTTTTAATTGAGTCTGTTGGTTCAGTCATGGCTGTTGAGTCGTTGGGGTCGGCTTGGCCGTCGGCGGCGTTTTTGGCGCCGCATGATGCCATGGGGAGCATGGCGATGAGCAAGACCGCCAGAGCGGCGGTCGAAAGGATGCGCTTGATCATATGGTGAGAGTGTTAGAAACTTGATACGGAGGGGAAAAGACGTTTGTATATGCGTCGGAAATTGTCGTCGGTGGCCGAGAGTTCAGTGGCACGCTGCTCGTAATCAGGGCCGTATATGCCCTGGAGGATGTCGCTGAGGTAGCGGCGCTCGCGGTCGCGGTCAATCACCTGGGCCACAAGACGCTGGATGTACGGGGCGAAAGCGTCGGCGTCGATGGCGTGGAGATAGCGTGCGGCGCTGGCCATGAACTGGCCCGAGGCGTCAGCCTTGGCCATGCAGTCGATTACGAAGTCGAGATCGGGGAGCACGGTGTCGATGTTGTTGGCGATGTACTCGTACGCTTTCAGGCCGTCGGGGTCAGCGAGCAGGGCTTTCTTATCTTGTTCGGTCATAGTCGTTTAGTGATTATTTTTTGTTAGGGCGGAAAATTACGGCAGCGGGCTTGTGGTCGATAAACAGGCGGCGGCCCGTAGATGAGATGTCGTCGAGGGTGAGAGAGCGGTAACGCGGCACGCAGTCGTTGACGTCCTCGCCGTGCATGACGGCCAGGGCGATGCTCTGGGCGCGGCTTATGGTGTTGACATTTTCGAAAACGAAAGTGCTTTCGTAGCGGTTTTTGGTGCGCTCGAGTTCGTAGGGAGTGACGTTGCCGGGCTCGGCAAGTTGCTCGCACTCAGCAATGAGCATGTGCATTGCGCGGTCGATGGCCTCGTCGGTGTCTTCGTGCAGGTAGGCGGCGAGCAGGAGCATGCCTGAGTGCTCGGAGCCGGTAATCGAAGCCTGCGCCATGGCGAACAGGTCGGTGCCCATCATCAGTCGCTGGTACATGCGCGCGCTTTTGCCGGCCGAGAGTATGTCGGTTATGGCGTCGGCGGCGAAATATCCGCGGTGGCCGTATGGGTCCATGCGGTAGGCGATGAAGATTGCCGGGTTAGGCACGTTGTCGTATACGGTCTTGACTTGCAAGGTCGCAGGCCATGGATCGTCAACGAGCGCTCTGGGCTCGGAGGGGCAGGGAGGGATATGGCCAAACCAATGCTCGGCCATCTCAAACACGCGCTCGGCGGGGATGTTGCCCACCACGCTCAGCACGGCCTTGTCGGGCGAGTAATGGGCTGAATGCCAGGCGTGAGCGTCATCGGTGGTGACACGCGCTATATGGTCGGGCTCAACGCCGATCACAGGCCAGCGGTAGGGGTGGGTG
>CAMWUM010000250.1 GCA_947177435.1 uncultured Muribaculaceae bacterium | reverse complement strand
CATAGAAAGTGGCGCTGGTGTTGACCCAACCGGTGATCCAGTCGTTGAGGCGCAGGTCGATGGTGCCGCGCACGTTGAGGCGGGTGGTGTGGTTCTTCTTGCCCTCGCCAAAGTTCATGAGGTCCTCGACGTTGTAGAGGCCGACGTTGGCGTAGAACTGAGCGAACTTGCCGCCGCCGCGGAACTCTGCCACGCCCTCGTACTTCATGTAGTTCTTCTTAACGTAATCGCCAGAGAAGAAGTTGGTGTTGGGGTAGCGGTAGGGGTTCTCGCCGGTGGAGTAGTGGTAGATGTCTTCCTGGCTGAACACGGGGTTGAGGCCGTCGTTGGCCAGAGCCTCGTTGTAGAGGGTCATGTACTCGGCCGACTCCAGGAAGTTGGGATAGCGCTTTGGCACGTTGAGAGTGGCGTTGCCGCGCACGCTCACCTGCAGGCCCTCGGTGTTGCCGCGCTTGGTGGTGATCAGGATCACGCCCTTGGCGCCGCGCGAGCCGTAAAGCACAACGGCCTGGGCGCTCTTGAGGAATGTGATCGTGGCGATTTCGGTGGGAAGGATGTTGTTGGCATCGCGAGGCACGCCGTCCACCAGGACGAGGGCGCCGCCCATGCCCCAGAGCTCGCCGTTGTAGCCGCCGACGAAATCCTCCATATTGGTCAGGCTATAGTCAGTATAGTCCTTCTCAATCAGGCTCTCCATGTCGACCGCCGAAACGCCACCCATCAGCTCGCTTTGCTTGACCGAGCGGAAGGCCACGTTGACCTCTGCGCTGTCGGGCAGCATCTGAGCGCCCGCGGTGGCGAAGGCCATACCGGCAACTGCGCTTACGAAAATGGTTTTCGATATCTGTTTCATTGATAATTGTCTTTTTGATTAATTCTGCATTCAGCATTCGGGGAGATTACCAACCCGGATTCTGGTAGAATGAAGCGTTGATTTCGCAGTCCTTCTTCTTGAGGGGCAGCCAGTAGTGCTTGTCGCCATAGGAGCGGTGCACGACCACTTCCTCGTGGAAGTTGCTGACGGTGCTCTCTTCGGGCTTGTCGGCGTTGAATACCAGACGGTCAAACTCCTGAGAGGTCTTGTCGGCGTAGGCGGGATCGTCAAGAAGCAGCCAGCGGCGAAGGTCATTGAAGCGGTGGCCTTCGAACGAAAGCTCGACGGCGCGCTCGCGGCGCAGCTCGCTCATGAAGCCGTTAAGGTCAGCCGAGTACTTGGCGGCGACGTTCTTGATGCCGGCGCGGTTGCGGATGATGTTGAGGGCCTCGAGGGCGGTGAGGTCAACCTTGCTCGACTTGCCGCGGACGTTCTGCCAGCCCTGAGCGGCGGCCTCGGCGTACATCAGGTATACGTCGGCCAGACGCATGTAGCAGGCCATGGCGTTGATGTGAGGCGACCAGCCGTAGCCGTCATCCCAGTCGTTGCAGTCGTAGATGCCGGTCTCGGGCTTGCGAGAATGGTACTTGCTGGTGACGTAGCCGGTGCGCGAGCCTTGGATGGGGTCGCGGCTGGGCGAGCCGGTGTACATCTTGAAGTGCTGGTAGTCCTCCTGGGGATACTCGCTTTCGCACTTCTCGTTGTCGGTCATCTGCACGCCGTCAAAGTAGATGGTGGCGTAGAAGCGGGGGTCGCGGCCCTTCCAGGGCTTGGTCTTGTCGAAGCCCGACTCGGGATCGTCAAGGGGAAGACCGTTGGCCATGCCGTAGTAGTTGACATAGTTGGCGCAGGCAGAAAGCTTGCAACCACCCACGTTGTAGGGGTATACGGTGTACTGCAGGAGCCAGCCCCAGCGGCAGCCGTTGTAGCCGTCGGCAGCGGGATGGCGGAGCAGAGCCTCGGTCGAACCGGGGATCTTGCCGCCCTGGCCATAGGTGTAGAAGATGTCGCTGTACTTCTCGAAGTCAACCAGAGCGTACTGGGTCTGACCGGTCTCAACGAGCTGCAGGAGCTCGCCGAAGCAGTCGGCAGCCTTCTTGGCGTACTCTTCGTCGTACTTCTTGGCGCTCTTGTTGGCAACGCCGCCAGCCATCAGAGGCGAGGCAGCCCACAGATAGTTCTTGCCGGCATAGGCCAGAGCGATGATCTTGTTGATGCGCAGTTGGTTGTTGCCCTTGGTGGCGGGGCTGATGCGGGTGTTGTCCCAGTCAATGGGCAGGAGCTTGGCAGCGCGCTCGAAGTCAGCGCCGGCCTTGTCTGCGCACTCGCGGTAGGTGAGGCGCGGCTCGTTGATGGGCTCGTTGGCGTCAATTACCTTATCGATATAAGGCAGGCCGCCAAAGTACTGGATGAGCATGAAGTGGTACCATCCACGGAAGAAGAGGAGCTGGCCTTCGATGGCGTCCTTCTGCTCCTGGGTGGCGTCAGTAAGCTTGTCGAGGTTCTGAAGGCCCATGTTGGCGTGGCGAATGCCCCACCATGCAGCGGGCCACAGACCCTTGTTGAAGCGGTCATTGGAGGTCTTGTTGAAGCCGCCACGGTCGAGCCAACCGGTGCCCCAGCCGTCAAATTCTGACTGCCAGCCCCAGAAGTCGCCGTTGTCGATCTTGTAGACCATGTGGTAGTTGACGTCGGAGCTGATGAGCTCGTCGTCACCCCAGTTGAACGAGTTGGTCCAGTATCCGCGGCAGAAGTCGGGCATGTTGTTGTAGAGCAGCTCGGTGTAGCCTTGGAAGTTGGTGAAGTCTTTGAAGGCGTCGGCATCAGAGATGTCGGAGTCAGGCGACTTGTCGAGATAGTCGGTACACGAGGTGCCGGCCATGGCAAGTGCGGCTGCCGCCATAGACATTGTTATATATTTGAGAATCTTTTTCATTTTCAATCGGATTAGATATCAAACTTGATGCCGAGGTTGAAACGGCGCACGGTGGGATAAGCGCCCTCAGTTGCAAGGCCGGTGCCGCCGAAGTTGCTCTCACGGTCATCAGGCATGCGTGACCACTGCCAGAGGTTGTTGCCGTTGAGATAAATCTTCAGGTTGTCGAGGCCGAGCTTGTTGACCCAACCGCCCTTGAAAGTATAGGCGATTTCGGCGTTCTTCAGGCGGATGTACGAGCCGTCGTAGTGGTAGTACATGCCATCATAGTAGTTGGGGGTAGAGTCCCAACGGGGCATCGGGATGTTGTTGTTCTGCTCGGTGCCGCTCCAGAAGGTGGCGAAGTCATATACGGTGTGCTTGTGGCCGCCCAGCGAGCCGAAGCCGACCCAGCGGGTGACGTTGTTGACGCCGTAGAACTGGATGAATGCGCTGAAGCCCTTCCACTCAAAGCCGATGGTGGCGTTGTAAGTGTTCTGCGGGGTGCCGGCGTAGCCGTAAGGAGCGCTATCGTTCTGGTCAATGACGCCGTCACCATTGTAGTCGATGTTGATGAACTGGCCGGGGAGCTTCTGGTCGTTGTTGGTGTTGTGCTCGGTCATACCGTAGATCTGCGACCAGTTGTTGGCGAAGCCGTTGGTGTAGGTCAGGTGGTCCTGGCC
>CAMWUM010000249.1 GCA_947177435.1 uncultured Muribaculaceae bacterium | reverse complement strand
TCCTTATATTTTCTAATCAATAAAACCAATGCCTATGAGACATTGCTTCAGAGTGCTGATGTTGGGCATGGCCGTTGCGCTCAGTTCGGTTTGTTCCGGATTCTCTGCGAAAGCAGCCATCGACAACACGGCATACGGCATACTGGCCTTCTCTGCCGACCAGTACCGCCTGACCAACAATGTGGTCACATTCGACTTGCTGAATGACAGCGAGCCGGTATTTGCCACGGCAGTCGGATTTGCCGAGACATCGACAGCCGGCGCCTACGGAGGAAACTTCTACTACATCGCCACCTCGCAGAACGGGGCTGACGGAGAAGTGCCCAAATCTCTGGTGAGAGTTGACTTGACCAATGGCAATTACGCCACAGTCGGTCCGCTTACAGGGTTTGACTATCTGATTAATGACATGACCTACGATTGGTCAACGTCTAAGATGTACTGCGTGTCGAGAGTGGACAACGCTATCTCGGCGCTCTACACCATCGACCTGTCGACCGCGCAGACCAAGCGCGTTGCCAACCTCGACAGGCGCTTCTTCACCCTTGCCGCATCGTATGCAGGCCAACTCTACGGCATCAGCTTCGCCGGCGAGTTCTGCAGCATCGACAAGGCCACTGGCGCCGTGACCGTGATCGGGCACACCGGCCATTACCCCCAGAACTTCCAGACCATGGAGTTCGACCACGCAGAGCGTACGCTCTACTGGGTGGCCTCGACCCGCAAATTTAACGAAAGTGGTACGATCGAAGTTCCTGAAAGCTTTATGGCCACTATCGACCTAAACACAGGTGAGGCCAATAGGCTTCAGAATTTCGGCGACAACCAACTCGTGGGCCTCTACATCCCCTCGTTTGCCGCTGCCGACAACTGCCCGGCACCCGTCACCTCGCCCGCGGTGGCCCCCGCTCCGCAAGGCGCAAGCAGCGCCACTATCTCGTGGGTGAATCCCTCTGCCACTTTCGGCGGCGAGATCCTGAAAAACATTACCAAGGTTGAAATTTCACGCGACGGCACTGTGGTGGGCACTGTCACCAATGCTCAGCCTGGCAAAGCATCGTCGTTTGTCGACAATATCAACGACGCCTCAGGCAAGGTATATGATTGGCGCATTACCGCCTACAACGCCAATGGTGCGGGCGCTTCGGTTGCCATTTCTGCCTTTGTCGGCAAGGATGAGCCCGCTGCCGTCACCGGCATTGTAGTTGAGAAGCTCTCGCCCAACTCTGCCCGCATCAGCTGGAACGCTGTCACTGTCGGCAAAAACGGCGGTTGGACTGATACGGAGACTATGAAGTACGACGTGGTGCGTCAGCCCGGCAATGTCAAGGTGGCCGAAGACATTGAAACCAATTCGTGGGACGAGCCCGGAGTGGAAGAGTCCGGTACTTACTACTATGAGATTACCGCAATCAATAGTTGTGGCACCTCCGCAGTGGCCGTTTCTCCATCTATAACTCTCGGCCCGAAGCTTGGCGTGCCTTACACGTGTACTTTCACTGATGATTTTGGCCAATGGACGCCGATCGACGCAAACGAAGACGGAAACACATGGGTCCGCAACGCTATAAGTTGGGCTAAAGCCGACGGCGCTTACTTTATGGCGGCTAATAACGCAGGCGATGACTGGCTGGTGAGCAACACAATAGAATTCGAGCCCAACTCGGCTTACAAAGTAAGGCTCTATTGCTTTGCAAACGGCACCCATCCGCTCGATTTCTACCTGCTTAAGGATAGCGACCGCGAGAATCCTCTGCAGATGATCACTACGCTCGAACTCACACGAACATACGAACTCGGTTGGAAGGAATTCCAGTTCACCACCGGAGCCGAGATTGGCGACTGCAACCTGGCAATTCACAACCGCGCCGAGAAGGGCAACTCCTACATGATTATCGACCGTATGGAGATTGAGAAACTTGCCAACAAGAATCTCGCTGCCACCGCTCTGCGCGGCATGGACAAGCCCATCGAAGGCAATACCTACACTTACAACGTGAGCGTAGCCAACAAGGGCTCCGACACATACGACACTTACGAAGTTGCTCTCATCGACCAGGACGGAAAGACAGTCATATCGGTTGTTGTCGACGAGCCCATCGAGGGCGGCGAGTCCAAGGATGTTTTGGTTGAATACACCTATCCGATGAAAGCCACCGTGACTTCGCTGTGCGCCAAAGTTATCGCTGCCGGCGATGAAATTGCCGCCGACGACGTCACTCCCGCTCTTGACATCACTCTGCTGCCTGTTGGTTCACCCGAGGAAGTAAATATTGGCGTCAAGACATCGACAAGCTACAACATTCCGCTTAATCTTTACTATAAATACGGTGCCTCCCTCAATATCTACGACGCTACTGAGGTTGGCGTGAAGCGTGGTCGAATCACGGGACTCAAGTTCTCTGGCAACCTTCCAAGCTATTCTTCCGCTCCTAAGAACGTAAGCGTAAAGGTATATCTTGCTAACACAGACCGCACTCTGGCCTCTGAAGGTTGGATTCCTGAAAACGAAATGACTCTTGTGTACAATGACACTATCGATTTAGTGAATGGCGACAACGTGCTTGACCTTGAATTAAATCGCGCGTTTGATTATGATGGCCGTAATCTTGCCATGCTGACGGTGACATCGCTCGATAAATCGAATGTGTCTTACAGCTACTTTAGCCAGCCGTACTATAATAGTCCTATCTCAGGCAACAAGGCGATAATATATAACGGAAACTATGATGCCTTCAACTTTGCCAACAACTCCTCAAATGCTTATGGCAACAGTGTCATCAAGCTTATGGTGCAGTCGGGCGGCGCATCGATTACCGGCGTGGTCACCAACAGCGCAGGCGAGCCTTTGGAGGGCGCAGAGGTTGAAATCAAGGAACTCAACGCTTTCGCCACTTCTGCGGCCGACGGCTCTTACCGCTTTGATTTCGTGCCCAACGACACTTATACACTCAGCGTGTCGATGTTTGGATACAGCGCTGATGGCGCTCAGACGGTGACGATTGAGGATGCCGACGCCACCGCAAACTTCGTTCTCAACAAGATTCCGACCTATTCGGTTTGGGGTATCGTTAAGGATGCCGCCGGCACTCCTTTGGCTGATGCTGCCATTGAGCTCGCCGGATATGCCGACCGGAGCACCATAACCGATGGAGAGGGCAAATTTACGTTTGACGACGTTGTGGCCTATGCCGAGACGAGCGTGAACGTGGCCAAGCCCTGGTATGTTGACGCTGAGCTTGTATTCAATCTCGCCGCCAACACAAATCTTGGCGATATCACTCTCGAATACGCTCACTACGCTCCTGCCACTATCAGTACCGAAGTTGCTGACGGCGAAGCTGCGCTTGTGGCCTGGACCGACCCTGCCTCAGTGTCAGAACTGCGTTACGATTCGGGCGTGGCCAAGACCCAGGTAGGCCTGTCGCTTGAGGTTGGAACTGCCGTAATCGGCACTGTTTTCCGTACTCCCATGACC
>CAMWUM010000248.1 GCA_947177435.1 uncultured Muribaculaceae bacterium | reverse complement strand
TGCTAACTTTGCAGTGTCATCCAAGATTACCTAATTCTAATACTTAAACTAAACAGGATTAATTGAGCGAATGGATATTATATATGAGTGAATAAGCAATCGATTTGGATTTATCAGACGTAACAAGGGTGGCAATATGACATATTCATGGTCCCATAAGCAGTATCTTTTATAGATACAACCCTAAGCGGCAGAGTTTCAGTTTTGTGAAAAAAGGACTCACTGCCGCTCGTCTATTTTTTTCCGGTAGATATTGATTCCGCGATGGCTCGCTTGCGAGCTGGAAAAACCGCTGCAAATATACAAATAATTTTGATGGGACGGAAATTTTCACTAACTTTGCTGTCACAGACTGCTCGGATTAGTGTGAGCGTCTTTTCCTCTTACCTTAATTTGTTGATTCTCAACTAAATTATATACCATAATGAAACACTTACTCGTACCTCTGTGCGCCGCGGCGGCCCTGTCGGCTTTCGCCGGCAAGCCTGAGTGGCTCGACCCGGAGGTGAACCAAGTGAACCGCATGCCGATGCATGCCTCCTATTTCCCCTATACCACCGTGGCGGGCGCCGAAAAGGCCAACCCGCAGTCTGAGGCCAACTACCTCTCGCTGCACGGCGACTGGAAATTCAATTGGGTTGAAAACGCCGACCAGCGCCCCACCGACTTTTTCAAGGCCGGATACGACGATTCGTCGTGGGGCACAATGCCCATCCCCGGCAACTGGGAACTCAACGGCTACGGCGATCCCATGTACGTCAACGTAGGATATCCCTGGCGCGGCCACTTCCAAAACAACCCGCCCGAGGTGCCTACCGAGCAGAACCATGTCGGCACCTACCGCCGCACAATGGCCATCCCTGCCGACTGGAAAGGCAAGCAGGTGGTGATGCACCTCGGCTCGGTCACCGCAGCCGTATATGTATATGTCAACGGCAAGCTCGTAGGCTACAGCGAGGACTCCAAGCTCGAGCCCGAGTTTGATATCACTCCCTACATCAAGCCCGGCAAGGACAACGAAATCGCCTTCCAGGTGTTCCGCTGGTGCGACGGCACATACCTCGAGGACCAGGACTTCTTCCGCTACAGCGGTTTCGCTCGCGACAACTACCTCTACGCCCGCGACAAGAACAACCGCATCGAGGACATCAACGTAGTAGCCGACCTCACCAACGACTATAAGGACGGACTCCTGGGCGTGACCCTCGACATCAAAGGCAGCGGCGACGTCAACCTCGCCCTCACCGACGCCAATGGCAAGGTGGTGGCTGAAAAGACCATTAAGGCCCACGCAGGAAAGAACAAGGCCGACTTCGAAATCACCAACCCCGCTAAGTGGACTGCCGAGACTCCCAACCTCTACAAGCTGACCGCGACCCTGAGCAAGGGCGGCAAGGTGGTTGAAGTGGTACCCGTCAACGTAGGCTTCCGCCGCGTGGAAATCAAGAATGCCCAGCTGCTGGTCAACGGCCAGCCCGTGCTCATCAAGGGCGCTGACCGCCACGAGCTCGACCCCGACGGCGGCTACGTCGTAAGCCACGAGCGCATGGAGCAGGACATCAAGCGCATGAAGGAACTCAACATCAACGCCGTGCGCACATGCCACTACCCCGACGACCAATATTTCTATGACCTCTGCGACAAGTACGGCCTGTACGTAACCGCCGAGGCTAACATCGAAAGCCACGGCATGGGCTACGGCGACGAGACCCTGGCTAAGAATCCCGCCTACCACACCGCCCATCTCGAGCGCAACCAGCGCCACGTGGCCCGCAACTTCAACCATCCCTCTATCATCGTATGGAGCCTTGGCAACGAGGCCGGCTATGGCCCCAACTTCGAGGACGCCTACGACCTTGTGAAGAGCATGGACCCCACTCGCCCCGTGCAGTATGAGCAGGCCGGCCAGAACGGCAAGACCGACATCTTCTGCCCCATGTACTATGGCTACGAAGGCTGCGAGGCTTATTCTCAGAACGACAACCCCAGGCCTCTGATCCAGTGCGAATACGCTCACGCCATGGGCAACTCTGAAGGCGGCTTCAAGGAATACTGGGACCTCGTGCGCAAGTACCCGAAGTACCAGGGCGGCTACATCTGGGACTTCGTTGACCAGTCAGTGCGCGTCATCAGGCCCGACGGCAAGGAGCAATTCTCCTACGGCGGCAACTGGAACAACTACGATCCCTCCGACCATAACTTCTGCGACAACGGCCTCATCTCGCCCGACCGCGTGCCCAACCCCCACGCCTACGAAGTGAAGCACTATTATCAGAACATCTGGTCTGACTTCAACCCCGAAACCGGCGTACTCAAAGTCACCAACGAAAACTTCTTCGCTCCCCTCGACAACGTGCGCCTTACCTGGACCCTCCTGCACGACGGCAAGCCCGTGCGCACCGGCACCGTTGACGGCTTCAACATCGCCCCGCAGGCCACTGCCGACTATAAGCTCGACCTCGGCGATATGAGCGCCCCCGGCTTCTGGCACCTCAACGTATCTTACACCCTGACCCAAGACGAGCCCATGCTCCCCGCCGGCTACGAAGTGGCCGACCAGCAGTTCGAGCTCAAGCAGGGACACATGTGCGGCGCAGGCTGCGGCATGATGCGCGCCTCCACGCTGCCCACCATCTCTAAGGACAACAACTTCACAGTCCTCACCAGCCCGGGCTTCAAGGCCGAGTTCGACGTGGACGGCTTCCTCTACTCTTACGTAATTGACGGCAAGGAACTCCTCGATGCTCCCCTCCGCCCCAACTTCTGGCGTGCCCCGACCGACAACGACTACGGCGCAAACCTGCAGAACCGCTTCAAGGCTTGGCACAAGCCCGAGATGAAGCTCGTATCGTTTGACGCCACCCCCGGCGACGGCGTGATTGACGTTAAGGCTGTCTACGACATGCCCACCGTGCAAGGCAAGCTCTCACTCACCTACCGCGTAAACAGCCGCGGCGAAATCAGCTGCGTTGAGAAGTTCGAAGCCACCGAAGGCGCCAAGGTATCCGGCATGTTCCGCTTCGGCATGCGCATGGCAATGCCCAAGCAGTACGACATCATCGACTACTTTGGCCATGGCCCCGGTGAGAACTACATCGACCGCTATGCCAGCACCAAGATGGGCCTCTACCGCCAGACAGTGGCCGAGACCTTCTATCCCTACATCGTGCCCCAGGAGACCGGCACCCACACCGGACTGGTAAGCTGGTCGGTGGTAAACAAGGCAGGCAATGGCATCACCATCACCTCCAACGCTCCATTCTCGGCAAGCGCGCTGCCCTATTCGATCGAGGCTCTGCAGGATGATCCCTTCAACAAGACAAGCTATCACCCCGCCGACCTCCCCAATCCCTCCAGCACTGAGATCTGCTTTGACCTCAAGCAAATGGGCATGGGCTGCGTCAACTCGTGGGGCGCCCTTCCCCGTCCTGAGTACCAGGTACCCTACCAGAATTACGAATTCCAGTTCACCATCCGTCCGGCCAAGCACCTCTTCTAAGC
>CAMWUM010000247.1 GCA_947177435.1 uncultured Muribaculaceae bacterium | reverse complement strand
GCCCAAGCCCCTGGCCCTTAATGGGATAGGCGGGCGGTGCGTGTGTGGATAGCCATGCGATAAAATCGAATTATTCGAAGAAAAAGAAATATTTTAAGTAAACCAACAGACTAAGATGCCTACTATTTCGCAATTAGTAAGAAAGGGACGCCAGACTCTGAAGGACACCAGCAAGTCGCCCGCCCTTGACTCTTGCCCCCAGCGCCGTGGCGTTTGCGTGCGTGTGTACACCACCACGCCCAAAAAGCCTAACTCGGCCATGCGTAAGGTGGCCCGTGTGAGGCTCACCAACGGAAAGGAAGTGAACAGCTACATCCCCGGCGAGGGCCACAACCTGCAGGAGCACTCGATCGTGCTGGTGCGCGGCGGCCGTGTCAAGGATCTCCCCGGCGTACGCTACCACATCGTGCGCGGCACGCTCGACACCTCCGGAGTCAAGGACCGCACCCAGCGCCGCAGCAAGTACGGTGCCAAGCGTCCCAAGGCCGGCGCAGCCAAGAAGTAACCCCCGCAAGAGGGCGAAGCAATCTGAAAGCGCCGCGAGTAGGGCCCCCGAGGCCCGCGCAACAAACAATTGTTTAACTCGTTTTTGAATTTCTTGATTCGCGGAAACCACCCGGCTGAGTAAGCCGCCCCGCCGCAGAAAAGGGCCGCCAGAGGGCGGCCGGGCAGGGGGCTGAAGACCCAAAGCAACAAGCAGCCAAGCAATCAAAAACACAACGCTTACCAATCAAAATGAGAAAGGCAAAGCCTAAGAAAAGGGTAATCCTGCCCGATCCCGTGTTCGGCGACGTGAGAGTCTCTAAGTTCGTTAACCACCTCATGTACGACGGCAAGAAGAACACGGCTTACACCATTTTCTACAGCGCCCTGGAGACTGTGAAGTCGAAGATGCCCAACGAGGAGCTCAGCGCGCTCGACATTTGGAAAAAGGCTCTCGAGAACGTAACCCCGCAAGTCGAGGTGAAGAGCCGCAGAGTGGGCGGCGCCACCTTCCAGGTGCCCACCGAGATCCGCCCCGACCGCAAGGAGTCTATATCAATGAAAAATCTCATATCCTACGCCCGCAAGCGCGGCGGCAAGACCATGAGCGACAAGCTCGCCGCTGAGATCGTAGACGCTTTCAACAACCAGGGCGGCGCGTTCAAGCGCAAGGAGGATATGCACAAGATGGCGGAGGCCAACCGCGCATTCGCGCATTTCCGTTTCTAATTTCGTTGACAGAGTATCCCCAACTGTTTGAAAAATGGCTAGCAAAGACCAACAACTTAAATACACCCGCAATATCGGCATCATGGCTCACATCGATGCCGGCAAGACCACCACGTCTGAGCGCATTCTGTTCTACACCGGCCTGACCCACAAGATCGGCGAGGTGCACGACGGCGCCGCCACCATGGACTGGATGGAGCAGGAGCAGGAGCGCGGCATCACCATCACTTCGGCCGCCACCACCGCTTTCTGGAAGTATAACGACGAAAAGTACAAGATCAACCTGATTGACACCCCCGGGCACGTCGACTTCACCGTCGAAGTGGAGCGCTCGCTCCGCATCCTCGACGGCGCCGTTGCCGCTTTCTGCGCAGTAGGCGGCGTTGAGCCCCAGTCGGAGACCGTATGGCGCCAGGCTGACAAGTACTCGGTGCCCCGCATCGGCTACGTCAACAAGATGGACCGCTCGGGCGCCAACTTCTTCGAGGTAGTGCGCCAGGTGCGCGAGGTGCTGGGCGCTAATCCCTGCCCGATCCAAATCCCCATCGGCGCCGAAGAGACGTTCAAGGGCGTAGTCGACCTGGTGACCATGAAGGCCATCTTCTGGCACGACGAGACCATGGGCGCCGACTATGACATCGAGGAAATCCCCGCCAACCTGGTCGACGAGGCCAACGAATGGCGCGACAAGCTCCTCGAAACCATCGCCGAGTACGACGACGACCTGATGGCCAAGTACTTCGACGATCCCTCAACCATCAACGAAACTGAAATCAAGAACGCTATCCGCAACGCCACCCTCAAGATGGACATCGTGCCGATGATCTGCGGCTCGTCGTTCAAGAACAAGGGCGTGCAGTGCCTGCTCGACAGCGTCTGCGCTTACCTGCCCAGCCCCGTTGACTCGGGTGCCGTAGAGGGCTACAACCCCAACGATCCTGAGCAGCTCGAGACCCGCGAGCCCAGCAGCGACGCACCCATGTGCTCGCTGGCGTTCAAGATTGCCACTGACCCGTATGTGGGCCGCCTCTGCTTCTTCCGCGTCTACTCTGGCGACGTCGAGGCCGGCAGCTACGTGCTCAACAGCCGCTCGGGCAAGAAGGAGAGAATCTCCCGCCTGTTCCAGATGCACTCCAACAAGCAGAACCCGATGGAGAAGATCGGCTGCGGCGACATCGGCGCCGGCGTCGGCTTCAAGGACATCCGCACGGGCGACACCCTGTGCGACGAGGCTCATCCCATCGTGCTCGAGGCTATGGAGTTCCCCGAGCCTGTGATCGGCATCGCCGTAGAGCCTAAGACTCAGAAAGACCTCGACAAGCTGGGCGTGGGCCTGCAGAAGCTGGCCGAGGAGGATCCGACATTCCGCGTGCAGACCAACGAAGAGACCGGCCAGACCGTGATCTCGGGCATGGGCGAGCTGCACCTCGACATCATCATCGACCGTCTGCGCCGCGAGTTCAAGGTGGAGTGCAACCAGGGCCGTCCCCAGGTTACCTACAAGGAAGCCATCACCAAGCCCGTGCAGCTGCGCGAGGTATTCAAGAAGCAGACCGGCGGCCGCGGTAAGTTTGCCGACATCATCGTGCGCGTCGAGCCCGTCGACGACGATTTCGAGGGCAACCTGCAGTTTGTCGACGAGGTCAAGGGCGGCAACATCCCCAAGGAGTTCATCCCCTCGATCCAGAAGGGCTTCCAGACCGCCATGCGCAACGGCGTGCTGGCCGGCTATCCGGTTGAGCGCCTGAAGGTGACCGTGATCGACGGTTCGTTCCACCCCGTTGACTCTGACCAGCTGTCGTTCGAGCTCTGCGCCATCCAGGCCTTCAAGAAGGCTTCTGAGCAAGCCGGCCCCGTGCTGCTCGAGCCCATCATGAAGATCGAAGTTGTGACTCCCGAGGAGTCGATGGGCGACGTGATCGGCGACCTCAACAAGCGCCGCGGCCAGGTAGAGGGCATGGAGACAAGCCGCTCGGGCGCCCGCGTCGTCAAGGCTAAGGCTCCGCTGGCTGAGATGTTCGGCTATGTGACCGCACTGCGCACCATCACTTCGGGCCGCGCCACCTCGACCATGTCGTTCTCTCACTACGCCGAGGTATCCTCCTCTATCGCCAAGCAGGTGCTGACCGAGTGCCAGGGCCGCGTTGACCTCCTTAAATAAAAAAACAAAACAATCACGATAATGAGCCAGAAAATCAGAATCAAACTCAAATCTTACGACCACAACCTCGTCGACAAGAGCGCCGAGAAGATCGTAAAGACCGTGAAGGCAACCGGCGCAGTGATCAGCGGCCCCATCCCCC
>CAMWUM010000246.1 GCA_947177435.1 uncultured Muribaculaceae bacterium | reverse complement strand
CTGCTGGTCAAGGCTATGCTGAGCAAGGGTAATTATATGCCGTCTCTTTCGGCCGAAAGGCGGAATATTTACAATAATCCCAGCCATCGTGATTATTCCTGGAAGGCGCTTTTCAGGGTAAACGATTCAACTAACGTCGAGGCTTTGAATATCCTGAAGCAGCTACTTGACGATGCGGATTTTGACCCGGCCAATGTCTCGCTGTCTTTGAAAAAGATTTTGAATAAGCGTGTGAAGGCGGGCATGCCGTTGTGGCGCAGGCTTCTGACCTCTAATTATGGCGGAGAGTTGCTTTCACGCTCTCGCCAGGGTTTCCTGGCCTTTGGCGATGGCATGGTTGATAATACGCTGATTTATGGCTCGTCGAGGCGAAGCGGCTATCATGCCGAGCTGAATACGCTTTTCATTGAGATGATGCTTAAGAAGTTAAGACCGGAGGTGGAGGTGTCTGCGTCTTGGAATATGGGCTCAGAGGAGGACTACGGCATAACTGTTAACGGACATAAGTTGACTTATTGGAATGGCCAGTGGTATGACGGAAATATTACCATTGTCACCTTCCCCGACTTGGTGAAATATATCAAAAATCTCCTGTAACGAGTGTTGTCAAAAACGCGTCGGAGGTGTTGGCCATTTGGAAAATTATCGCTAATTTTGCAGGCGTGAAATTAAATTGACGCTTTATGAAAATTGGCTTTGACAATGACAAGTATCTGCGGATACAGTCGCAGCATATCAAGGAGCGCATCGCCCAGTTCGGTGACAAGCTCTACCTCGAGTTCGGCGGCAAGCTGTTTGATGACAACCACGCCAGCCGCGTGCTGCCCGGCTTCCAGCCTGACAGCAAGCTGCGCATGCTGATGCAGCTTAAGGACGACGCTGAAATCGTGATGGTTATCAGCGCTCAGGACATCGAGGAGAACAAGGTGCGCGCCGACTTAGGCATCACCTACGACAAGGACGTGCTGCGCCTGCGCGACGAGTTTATGGCCCGCGGCCTGTACGTCAGCTCCGTGGTGGTCACTCATTTCAACGGCCAAGCCTCTGCGGCGGCCTTCCGCCAGCGCCTCGAGCGCCTGGGCGTCAATGTATATTATCATTACCTGATCGAGGGCTATCCTACCAACGTCGACCTCATCGACTCTGACGAGGGCTTCGGCAAGAACGATTTCGTAAAGACCACCCGCCCGCTGGTGGTGGTCACGGCTCCCGGCCCTGGCAGCGGCAAGATGGCCGTGTGCTTGTCGCAGCTTTACAACGAATACAAGCGTGGAGTGAAGGCCGGATACGCCAAGTTTGAGACTTTCCCCATCTGGAGCATACCGCTGAAGCATCCTGTCAACGTGGCTTACGAGGCTGCTACCGCCGACCTCAACGACGTGAATATGATTGACCCGTTCCACCTCGAGGCCTACGGCAAGACCACCGTAAACTACAACCGCGACATTGAGATTTTCCCCGTGCTCACGGCTATCTTCGAGGGCATCTACGGCGAGAGTCCGTACAAATCGCCTACAGACATGGGCGTCAACATGGCCGGCTTCTGCATCAGCGATGACGATGTGTGCAGCGAGGCTTCGCTTCAGGAGATTATCCGCCGCTACTACGCCGCCCTGGGCATGATGGCTGAGGGCCGCGACAACGAGGATGAGGTCAACAAGATTAAGCTGCTGATGCGCCAGATGAAGATTACGACTGACAATCGTAGGTGTACCGTGGCGGCCCGCGAGATGGCCGAGGCCAGTGGGGGCAGCGCGGCAGCAATTGAACTTGCCGACGGCACTATCATAACTTCCCACTCTTCGGCTCTGCTGGGCGTAAGTTCGGCCCTTATCCTTAACGCCACCAAGCATCTGGCAGGCATCGACCACGAGGTAAAGCTCATACCGCAGAACATGATCGAGCCCATCCAGCGCATGAAGACGTCGATGCTCCACGGCCACAATCCTCGCTTGCACACCGACGAGGTGCTCGTGGCCCTGGCCGTGCTCAGCCCCAAGGACGAACTCTGTCGCCGCGCTCTCGACACCCTGCCGATGCTCGACGGCTGCCAGGTGCATGCCACCGAGATGCTCAGCGAGGTCGACCGCAAGATATTCAAGAAACTGGGTTGTGACCTCACATTCGACCCTGTTCGCAAGAAATAATATAACGATATGACTGTCAAGAATATCCCCGTACTGCTGATTACGGGTTATCTCGGTTCGGGCAAGACCACGCTGCTCAACCGCATACTCAACAATAAGCGCGGCATCAAGTTTGCCGTGATTGTCAATGACATAGGCGAAGTCAATATCGACGCCGACCTCATACAGAAGGGCGGCATCGTAAGCCAAAAAGACGACAACCTCGTGGCCCTGCAGAACGGCTGCATCTGCTGCACCCTGCAGACCGACCTCATCAACCAGCTCAACGAAATCACCGCCACCGGCCGATTTGATTATATCGTCATCGAGGCCAGCGGCATCTGCGAGCCGGAGCCCATCGCCCGCACCATCTGCTCGATGCCGTTCATGCCCGAGCAGCAGGGCAAGCCCTCGCCTCGCCTCGACTGCATCTGCTCGATTGTCGACAGCCTGCGCCTTCGCGACGAACTCGAATGCGGTGACGCCCTCACCCGCCCGCATGACGAGGAGGACATCGAGAACCTCATCATTGAGCAAATCGAGTTTTGCGACATGATTCTGCTCAACAAGGCCGCCGAAATCACCGCCTCTGAGATGGCAAAGGTGCGTCAGGTGGTGCGCGCCATACAGCCTAAGGCACGCATCCTTGAGTGCAACTACGCCGACGTAGACCTCGACCTGCTCCTCTACACCGGCATGTTCGGATACGACAAAGCCGCCACGTCAGCCGCTTGGGTGCGCGAACTCGACCGTCCACTCGACGAAATCGAAGCCGAAGAAAAGGCACACCACGAACACCACGAAGAGCATCATCAACATGATCACGAACATGATCACGAACATGACCACAAGCATGAGTCCCACGACTCCCACCATTCCCATCACTCCCATTCCCATGACCATGAGGGCCACGCCCATGGCGAGGAATATGGCATAGAGACCTTCGTATATTATCGACGCAAGCCATTTGACCTCAACAAGTTTGACCGCTTCGCCGGCCAAAACTGGCCGAAAAACATCATCCGGTCAAAGGGCGTTGTGTACTTCAAGCAAAACCCAGACATGTCATACCTCTTCGAGCAAGCCGGACGCCAGAAGCGCGTCACCGAAGCCGGCCAATGGTTTGCCACCGCTCCAGCCGACGAACTCGAAGGCTACATGCTGAGCGAGCCCGGCCTCGCCCGCGACTGGGACCCCGTCTACGGTGACCGCATGCAAAAGCTCGTCATCATCGGCCAGCACCTCGACATCCCGGCCCTCACCGCCCAGCTCGACACCCTCCTCGTCGATTAACCCAACCTCGATATATCGGACGCACGAACCGTGCGTCCCTACATTGACAAATATTGTTTGGGCGCGCGGGTGGGGGGGGGGGGGGGGGGGGTTGGGGGGGCGGGGGGGGGGGGGTGGGCGCGGGGG
>CAMWUM010000245.1 GCA_947177435.1 uncultured Muribaculaceae bacterium | reverse complement strand
TTCACCCGCGGCGACGCCGATCCGGGTTACCTTCAAGTCAATGGCTACAACATCTACCTCGACGGCGAGCTGCTGGCTACCGTTGGCGCTGACGAGCTCGTATACGAAGACGCTACCCCCGAGGCGCAGACCGCCACTCACTACCAGGTGGCCGTGGCCTACAACCTGGGTGAGAGCAAGGCAGTGAGGTCTAACGTCACCACCACCACCGGCATCACCGCTCCCGAGGCCGGCGCGCTCAAGGTTGAGGTCGAGGGTTCGGCCATCATGGCCTACGACCCCGCTGGCCGCGACATCACAGTCACCGCAGTTGACGGCCGCGCAGTGGCCGCCGGCGCCGGCGAGCTCCGCGCAGTAGTCGCCCCCGGCGTCTACGTAGTGGCTTGCGGTGCCGAGACTGTAAAAGTAATAGTAAAGTAATCACAATCAATCATTATTCACTTAATTAACCATCCGCTTATGAAAAAGTACTTTTTTATGGCCGTGGCTCTTCTGTTGTCTCTCGCCAGTTGCGAGGACCACGATGAACTGTGGCAAAAGTATGATGAGCTCGACAATCGACTGACGAATGTCGAAGCCCGCATCTCGGAGATGGACGGCAACATCACGCTGCTCCAGCAGCTGATCAACAAGAGGCTGTTCATCACCGACGTAACCAACAACAACGACGGATCTTACACTCTCTCACTCATTACTCCCGCCGGCGAGTCGCAGACCATTACCATCGGCAATGTGCATCATGGTATTCACGGCGTGTACGGCTTCCAGGGCTATCACTGCCCCCATGGCGAAAAGGGCGACCAGGGCGAGCAAGGTCCCCAAGGCGAGCAAGGCCCCCAGGGTCCCCAAGGCGACAAGGGCGACAAGGGCGACCAAGGTGAGCAGGGCGAAAAAGGCGACCAAGGCGAAAAGGGTGACAAGGGCGATCCCGGCCAGGACGCTGTGCCCCCCACAATCGGCGTGCAGCTGGTTGACGGCATCTATTGCTGGACTGTCAATGGCGAGCTGATCCTCGACGCCAGCGGTAAGCCCATCCCCGTGACCGGCCCCAACGGCGAGAAAGGCCAGGACGGCCAGGATGGTCAGGACGGCGAGAAGGGCATAACCCCCGCCTTCAAGATTGTCGACGGCATGTGGTACGTAAGCTACGACCAGGGCATCAACTGGATCCAGTGCGGCACCGCTACCGGCCAGAAGGGCGACGCATTCTTCCAGAGCGCTGTGATTAGCGACGACGAGAAGTTCGTTACCCTCACCCTCATTGACGGTTCGAAGTTTACCCTCGAAGTTTATCGCGAGCTTGACATCGCATTCGACCTCACCAACAACTTCATCAACGCAGGCAAGACCCTCGAAGTGCCTTTCACCCTCATCGGCGCTGACGCTAGCACCGTGGTTGAGGCATTTGGCAAGAAGGGCTTTGACGCCGACGTTGAGCTCGATCCCGACGATATCGAGAAGGGCAAGCTTATCATCTACGCTCCCGCCAACGCCGAGACCACTTACGGCAAGGTTATCGTGCTCGTGAGCGACGGCGCTCAGAAGACTATCATGCGCACCATTACCGTGGTGGCTGGCGAGCTTACCTCGTCTACCTCTTCGGTTGAGGCTGCTCCTTCCGCCACCACTTCTAACGTGACCCTCCAGACCTCGGTTGCCGAGTACCACGTGGAGGTGCCCGAGGAGGCTGTAAACTGGATTAAGTACGATCACAAGATGCAGGCTCGCGCCACCTACAATGACGAGATTACCTTCAATCTCGAGGAGAACAACAGCCCGTACATGCGCTCGGCCACCATTACTCTTGTTGAGGACTACACCAACATGCCTATCGAGACCATCACCATCACTCAGGAAGGCAAGACCTACGACAAGAACTCTATGGTGCTCCGCATGCAGGCGCATACCTCTAACTACACTATCAACATTGCTGCGGCCAACGCTCCCTCTGGCGTGCTTGAGAAGTACGAGTACAACGTGCAGCTCCCGGCCCTGACTTACGTTGCCGGCAAGACCCTCACCATCGAATGGGGCGACGGCTGCAAGAACGAATACTACTTCAATGGCACCTCGTCGAAGATGACCATGACTGATGCCGAAGGCAACACGACCGTCTTCAACAAGTCGGCCAACGCCTCTTCGGTTGGCAACCTCTTCCGCTCGCACAAGTACAATGACAACCGCGAGCACACCATCATTATATATGGTGACGTCAAGCAGTTCAGCGGCACCTTCGTTGGCCGTATGTCTGCCGTAGCTCAGTGGGGCGTATTCCCCAGCCTGACCTCTATGGCTATCGCCGGTGGCATGATTGAGTCGTCCAACAACTGCTTTGTAACCACCATTCCTATGCCCGAAAAGGGTGCGTGGAGCAAGTGCACCACCGTGACATTCAAGAACTGGTGGGAACTCACTGCCATCCCCGAAGGCCTCTTCGACGACTGCACCGAGCTCACCAACATCTCGCAGTGCTTCTACCACTGCCAGAAGCTCACCACGGTGCCCGCTAATCTTTTCGACAAGTGCCTCAAGCTTGACCACATGGGCGAGTGCTTCCGCTATTGCTCGTCTCTGACCAATGCCCCGCGCATCAAGTCGCCTGTGATCCGTGTGCTTCAGAGCATGTTTGACGGATGCGAAAGCCTGACTGACATCCCCAATGACTTCCTCCCCGCCGAGTTTAAGAACAGCACCGCAAGCGTATCGATGAACGCCATGTTCAACAATTGCAAGTCGCTCAAGAGGGTGCCCTCATGCGTACTCGACTTCCCCAAGATGACTACCGCAGGAAAATACAACCTCAACTCGTTCTTCAATGGTTGCGAGAGCCTTGAGTCGATCGACCTCTCGTTCCTCAACCGTGAGGACTTTGTCAAGTACCAGTACAGCACCTCGTCTATGTTCAACGGCTGTAAGAATATGACCGGCACCCTGCCTACTTACAAGCTTGACATTACGAACCCCACCACCGGCGAGGTCGAAACCCACGACATCGCTTACTGGGACCGCGACAACCAGAAGTACCTGCTCAAAGACGGCACCGAGTACAACCTCCGTCCGCACTTCTGGAACCGCGCAGGCACGTACAGCAATATGTTTGCAGGCTGTGTCAAGCTCAGCAACTATGCTACCTTCCCGAAGTCGATTGGCGGCGAGAACGACGGCATCACCGCTGCTCCTACCGTTGTAATCACTCCGGACCACTATGTTGATCCCGAGACCGGCATGGACGAAGGCTACCACGCAGTCACCTTCAACGTCAAGACCACTCAGTCGACCGACAACGCTTACTATTACCTCGCATCCAAGAGCCTCATTGACGACCTCCTGCCTCAGTACAACTTCGACATCTCGCAGCTTGTCGATGCCCGCGGCACTTACATGCACTACAGCGATGCCAACAAGGCTAACGAAGAGGGCGGTCTCAACTTAATATTTGAGGATGGCGTGCCCGAGCATGAGTATGTACTCGTGTGGAAGGCTACTAACCGCCTGGGCTCTACCTACGCTAAGGCCAGCATCAAGACCACCAACATCTACAAGGGC
>CAMWUM010000244.1 GCA_947177435.1 uncultured Muribaculaceae bacterium | reverse complement strand
CACCAGGGCGCGAAAGAGTTCGCGTTCCCTCTCGGTGGCAAAGCCGAAGAGGACCCAGGCAGCTTCGCGTATTGATTGATGCTCAAGCAGTTTGGCCTCTGACTTTCCCTCGAGGGCCGCGTATGTAGGCAGGGATATGCTGAGCATGTAAGCCACGCCTCCGGCCGTCTCGATTACGGCGGTGGCGGGCGTCAGCTGATCAAGCTTCCCTTTTACGTATTCTATCATCTCAATTATTTTTTTGCAAAGATAGCAATATGCACGGTTTTTTCAAATCAAAGTCGCGCCAAAGATTGTTATAATTTCAAAACTCACACTATTATGAAAACTATTATGAAAAAGACACTCATCGCCGTGGCGCTCGCCGCCGTCGCTTTCGGAACCTCAGCACAGACCTCGACATTGCAGAGGGAAACGGATTCACCCACATTTGGCGTAAAGGCGCAGTGGAATCTCAACTCGCCTACAACAAGTTACAACGAGCCCGTCTCGGTATACACCAACGGCTCCGGATTCTCAGCCGGTGCGTTCTACACTATACCTCTCTATCGGGGACTGTACGTAGAGCCCGAGTTGAGTGTTTTTTACAATACGGTAATTATTGACACCGACTTCATGCAGGCGCTGTTCACCGACGAGAAAGTGCCGCCGCAAGGATCACTGCGAAATGTCGGCCTGCGCATCCCTGTGACTGTCGGATGGAGATTTAACCTGACTGACAACATGGCGCTGTCACTGTTTACCGGCCCGCAACTCAATGTCGGACTCATGCTCAACCGGTACGTCAACACTACCAAGCGCAACATCAACCTTTATGATCAAGGCTGGAGGCGCCTCGACGCTCAATGGACGTTTGGCGCACGCTTCTACTACGCCGACAACTGGATGGCGGAAATCACAGGAGGCGTGGGCATGACCGATCTTCTCGGCAAGTCCATTCCCGGCAATTTCCGCCGCAACACCTTCGCCGTGGGCGTTGGCTACATCTTCTAAAATGTGGCTTTGAAGCCGCCTAAGGCGGTGAAGCCTGGCATGTTGTATCCTCGATTGATGACGTAACGTGCGTCGGGGATGTTTTCGAGCCGCGCAAAGATTGACACGTAACGGCAGAGATCGAGGGTAAACTTTGCGTTGAGCAGGGCATAGTTTTGATGCTTAATGCCTTCTGCCACGTACAAGCCCCCTACCCCTTTAATATCAGCAGCTACACGCAGTCGACTCCACAATGAGAGTTCGGCACCGAGATAGTATTGGTTTTTCGGCGCGCCAACCAAATCGGAAAGCGAGGTGTGCATATAGCTATAAGTGGCATAAAGCCTCAGCCGATCAATGGGATGACTGCTGGCCGAAAACTCGATACCTTTGTTGGTGAATTTTCCGGTGTTGACGTTTTTCTGGTCCACCACCTGTATCATATCCGTGCCGTGGCTAAGGTATGCCGTAAGCTCGATGGTGAGATAGCGCGAGAATCGCTTGCCAACCGACAACTCGTAGTTCATCATCTTCTCCGGGTTGAGGTCGGGATTGGCCATGCGATAAAGATACAACTCACGGAAAGATGGGTTGCGGTAGCCCATTGCCAGGTTGCCTTTGACATTGATGCCAAAGCCGGGATTGACTGAGAAGCCGAACTGCGGCACCCATTGTGTGTCGAACTTGTCGCTGTTGGCCATTCGCAGGCCCGCGTTAAGGCATAGCAAATCGCCTGCGAGCGACTGCGACAGGGTGACGTAAGGCGAATACTCAATGATGTTTTTGCGGGTGATGGCACCCAAATTTGAATCAGACACAGGTTTACCGCCCGACATAGGTATCTCCCCCGAATATGAATCGAAGTCAAATCCAACAGTGGCTGCTGCGCCCCTCCAAGGCTTGAAGTTATAGTATGCCATTACGCCAAGGCGATCGTCTTTGCTCCTGAAATGCTTGGGGTCGTCAATGGCGTGGTGGCCATAGCTGTAATACATTCGCACCAGACCCGATGCCTGTCCATAATTGCAGGAGGCGCTCGCCGATGCCTCGCCGCGAGTGACACTTTGGCGGTAAATGTCGGTGGATTGCGGATTGGAGAGCGTGGGGTAAATCGGGTCGTTGCCCTTAAAATGCATTATGGTGTAATCAGCTGTGGCGGACCAATGCTGCGAGAAGTCGTAGCCAATTTTGGCATATCCGTCGGCTTGCTTGAAATCGAAGTTTTTGACGTTTCCGTCCGTGCGGTTGTAGGAGGCAGACACGAGCGATGAGAAGCGGCCAAAGCGCGTGGTGTTCGTCACAGACGAAAGCCAAGTATTATAAGACCCGAACTGTGACGAGACGGTGGTGCGCACTCCGCTTTGATGCGGATGCTTGGTAATCACGTTGATGGCGCCGGCCATAGCATTGGAGCCATAAAGCACCGAGCCGGGACCGCGAAGCACCTCCACGCGCTCCACATATTCCTTATCGTAAAAATCAGCTATATGGTGGGAGTATATGCCGGCGAACTGCGGCTGGCCGTCGACCATCATAAGCACGGCGCTGGCTCTATCGCCTCCCACGCCGCGAAGCTTGATATGGCCCGAACCACCATTGCTCACGCCGAAGCCGAATATGCTGCGCTCCGACACGAAGAGGCTTGGCACCATTCCGGATATGGCCGATAGCACCTGTGTTTCGCCTGTGGCTTCGAGCCTGTCGCTGCCGACAACCGAAACTGTATACGGTAGCAACGCTTGCTGCTCAGGCGAATTAGTGCCCGTAACCACCACCTCGTGGAGCATCAGCGCAGAGTCGGCCGCCGCCTGCCCTGAGGCGCAGAGCGGAACGACGGCCGAAACCGAAGTTATGATTAATGGCAAAGCCTTCATTTGTCGAGGTCAATGATTTCGTATTCAAGCGAACCAAGGCCGATTGAGGCTGCATAGTCAATTGTATGCGTGCCGTGGCGGCTGTTGATGCGCTCGATGAGTGGAGCGTTGTCATTGCCTTCGGAGGGATGCATGTTGAAGATAATGTCGACGCAAGCCTTGTCGAGAGCAACTGGATCGGTCGAAGCGAGGATGCCGTAATCCTTAAGCAGCACGCCCGACGGATGGGCGTCGCAGTCGCAGTCTACTGACATATTGTTCATCACGTTGATGTAGATGATGTTGTCGCCGAAATAGTCATGTACGGCCTGCGCCGAAGCGGCCATAGCCTCAAGGAAGTCATCCTGCTCTACCTTTACTTTCCAAATACCATCGGCCTTGTCCCATTGTCCGGCAGTGTGGATATAAGCCTTGCCATCGGCCGAGGCAACGCCGATGCTGGCGTTCTTGAGCACGCCGCCGTAGCCGCCCATGGCATGTCCCTTGAAGTGGGCGAGGTTGACCATGTAATCGTATCGGGCCAGATGGTCGCCGACAATGTCGTAGCGGATGTGCTTTTTGTCGCGTACAGGTATCCTCATCTGACCATCCTCGTCCATCAAGTCAACGGGGGCAATGGTGTCAAAGCCGTGCTCATGAATGGTTTGCCAGTGGGCTTCGAAAGTGTTGCGCTTGCCCGGATAGGCTGTGTTGCACTCCACGATGGTG
>CAMWUM010000243.1 GCA_947177435.1 uncultured Muribaculaceae bacterium | reverse complement strand
AATATTTCAAAGATTAACTTTCTTATCATTCACATTATTGATGAAAGCTACTAAATTCCTGGCAATTGCTTCTTCAATCTTAGCCATTGCCTCGACAAGTTGCATTGACGACAAATACGACTTGTCAGACATCGACACTACGGTCCAGGTCAAAATCGACCGTCTGGTGGTACCTGTCAACATCGATCAAATTTTCCTTTCGAGCGTAATCGACGAGACCAGCAACATCAAGGTAATCGACGGACATTACGCATACGTCACTGACGGGACGTTCAACTCCGACCCCATCTCAATCGACGGAATCTCGGTCAAGATTGACGATATCCAAGACTCACACGTAACCATCAAAAACGCACTCGGAGGCATGCCCAACCCCGACGTCGACATCGACTACGACATCCACGAGGCCAACCCAACCGAATACTCATTCAAGGCCGAGGACATCAGCGAAAACCTCTGCGGCCTGACGCGCATCAACGGCAAAACAACCTTCACAATCAAGCTCGACCTGTCTGGCATCAAAAATTTCGCCTCCAAAGCACAGCTTATGGGCGTGAAAATCATGCTTACAAAGCACATGATCGTGAAGCCCAACGCCAATGGCACATACGATTACGAGTCCGGCATCTTCACCCTTAAAGACCAACTCGTCGACACCTCGGCCGGCCTGACCATAGAAATCGAAGTCGAAGCAATCGAAATCGCCGCCGGCGAATTCAACGAAGCGGACCACACCATCGACATCAGCGGCGAGGTTGGCGTCACCGACGGCATTTTCAGAATTCCCGCCCAGTACCAGAGCCAGACTCTGCCCGAAATGCTCTCACTGGTAGTGTCATATGACATCGCCGACTTTGAAGTCGAGTCCGTCAGCGGTGAACTGCAATACCCCATCACCGACGTTGATATTCCCGAGGTTGAACTCAACGACATACCCGACTTCCTCAACCAGCCCGGTACAAACCTCATCCTCGCCAACCCCCAGCTCTATCTTAACGCCAACAATCCCCTCAACATGTACAAAGATCTCTATGCCGAGACAGGCATTGAGATAACGGCCAAGCGAGTAGGCGAATCCGGCACAGGCATCGACAAAAAGACTTTCACCCTCGACCAGCCCTTCAAGATTGGCGGCGAGCAGGGTGTCAACGAGTTCAACTACGTACTCGCTCCCGAGGATCCCGCCACGACCGATGCTGGATACCCCCACCCCACCTTTGTCAAATTCTCGTCACTTGGCCACATACTTTCTGGCAACGGCCTGCCCAAGGCTCTCCAGATCAACCTCGTAGACCCGATGGTGCCCAAGCAGCCCATCGAAAACTTCCTGGTGGATAAGAAATACGAGGCCATCAAGGGCACCTGGAAATTCGTGGCTCCGTTTGACCTCGCCTCTGGTTCGTGCATCATGTACAGCGACGTAGTAGACGGCTGGAGCAGTGAAGACCTCGACCATGCCGTAATCACCTTCCTGGAGGTCAACGTCACTGTATCCACCGATATCCCCGTAGGCGTGCAGTTCACCGGCGCTCCCCTCGGCAAGGACGGCAATGCCATAGCCGGAACCAAAATCACCGGCGCCACCATCAAGCCCATGGCCGACAACGAGCACGTAACCATCCTCGTGGAGATGCCCGAAGGCGGTATCCACAACCTCGACGGCATCAAGTTCGAAGCCGTTGCCACAGCTGCCGACGGCCAAGCGCTATCGCCCGCCATGACCATCCGTCTGACCAATATTCGTCCCTGCGTGTCAGGATACTACGAGAAAGAACTCTAATGATAACCGCAGCATAACACACTTACTGAAATGAAAATCAACGTTAAGAAAATATTAGTTGCGGCATCGCTCCTCCTCCCCCTCTGCGCCGCAGCCCAGAACAGCCGCTCGGGATACTTTCTCGACGACTACACCTACCGCTTCCAGATGAACCCCGCCTACGGCAACAGCAAAAACTTCGTGTCGATGCCGGCCCTGGGCAACTTCAACTTCGGCGTTAACGGCACGCTCGGCATCAGCGACGTACTCTACAACGTCGACGGACGCACCACTACATTCCTCAACCCCGGCGTTTCTGCAGCTGAGGTGATGAGCAACATCGGCGACATGAACCGCTTTGATGTCAACACGCGCATCAACATCCTTTCCACCGGCTTCAAGGCTTTCGGCGGATACAATACCATCTCTCTCGGCACACGCGTCAACGTCGGCATCAAGGTGCCTGGTTCGGCATTCTCACTGCTCAAAGAGGGCATTACCAACGACACCTACCATATCGCCAACCTCAAAGGCCACGGCACGGCATTCGCCGAACTCGGCTTCGGACACTCGCGTGACATCATGCCCGGCCTGCGCGTAGGCGCCAACCTCAAATTCCTCTTCGGCGCCGGCAACTTCAATCTCGACTTCCGCAAAGCAGATCTTACCCTTGGCGTTGACGATTGGCAGATTGAGTCTGACGGCGAAGTCAACGTCAATCTCAAAGGCTTCAAGTACAAGACCGACACTCGCACCGACGTGCCCGCCGGACAGCCCGCACGCACCTACGTCAACGGCATGGAAGTCGACGGCCCCGGACTCGGCGGCTTCGGCTTGGCCCTCGACCTCGGTGCTGTTTACACCCCCGAGATCCTTCCCGATTTCGAGTTCTCACTCGCCTTCCAGGACCTGGGCTTCATCAGCTGGAGCAACAACGTGCTCGCCACCACCCACGGCACAAAATCGTTCAATACCGACAAGTACACCTTCAATGTAGACAAGGACGCCGCAAACAGTTTCGACAACGAGTTTGACATCCTCAAAGACGACCTCTACCGCCTCTACGAACTTGACAACGCAGGCGACACCGGCAGCAAAGTAACAGGTATTGGAGCCACAATGAACGTCGGCGTGCTCTATACCCTACCCTACTACCGCGCCCTCAAGTTCGGCCTTCTCAACACCACCCGCATCCAAGGCGCATTCTCCTGGACCGACTTCCGCCTCTCGGCCAACGTCATGCCCTGCAAAGTCTTTGACGCAGGCATCAACGTGAGCGCAGGCACCTTCGGCATGGGCTTCGGCTGGATGGCCAACCTCCACTGCCCCGGCTTCAACCTCTTCGTCGGCATGGACCGCACCCTCGGCAAGCTCGCCAAGCAGGGAATCCCCGTCAATTCCAATGCCGAAGTTAACTTAGGCATCAACTTCCCCTTCTGATCCCCCGACGGTCTGCATCAATAAAGCGGGAATGTGTCGGCGCCCGATAGCGCGCTCCACATTCCCGCTTTTTTTCGTAACTTTGCGATCCTATGAACGAATCTTCCCTATCCTACGATGCGATCGCCTCGCGGCTCGAAGAGCGCGGAGTGAAACCCACGCCCAACCGCGTGATCGTGCTCCGCGAAATCATCGCCCAGGAGCGTCCTGTGTGTCTGGCCGACCTCGAGGCGAAGCTCGACACCCTCGACCGCTCGAGCATATTCCGGGTGCTCACCCTGCTCTCCGAAGCCGATATCCTCCATGCCATTGAGGATGGCAGCGGCTCGATGAAATATGAGCTTTGCCACGGCCGC
>CAMWUM010000242.1 GCA_947177435.1 uncultured Muribaculaceae bacterium | reverse complement strand
CGGTTTCCCCATCTTCCTGGGCATAATGTTCGTGATATTCTGGGCCACGTTCGCCGTGGGCCAGTACCCGATGGATTGGATTAGCAGTGGCGTGGACTGGCTCAGCCGCCTGGTCAACGACAATATGCCCGACGGCGTGCTCAAAGATCTTATCGCCGACGGTATCATCGGCGGGGTAGGGGGTGTGATCGTGTTCCTGCCCAACATCCTGATTCTTTACGCCTGCATATCGTTTATGGAGGACTCGGGATATATGGCCCGCGCAGCCTTCATCATGGACAAGCTCATGCATCGCATAGGCCTGCACGGCAAGTCGTTCATCCCCCTGGTGATGGGCTTTGGCTGCAACGTGCCCGCCATCATGGCCACGCGCGCCATCGAGAGCCGTTCGAGCAGGTTGATTACCATTCTTATCAATCCGTTTATGTCGTGCTCGGCGCGCATACCGATATATGTGCTCTTGGTAGGCACGTTCTTTCCCCGGCATTCAGCCATCGTGTTCATGGGGCTGTACCTGCTGGGCATCGTCGTGGCGATGATTACAGCCAGGCTGCTCAGGAGGTTCTATTTCAAGGCTGATGAGACGCCCTTTGTGATGGAATTGCCGCCGTATCGCATACCTACGTTCAAGGCTTCGGCTCGCCACACCTGGGCCAAGGGCGAGCAGTACCTCAAGAAGATGGGCGGCATCATACTTGTGGCCAGCGTCGTAGTCTGGGCGCTCAACTATTTCCCGCTGTCGAGCCACGAGCCGGCGCAGGATGGCGTCGAAAATGACTCCTACCTGGAAATGGCAGGCAAGGCTGTCAACCCTGCCATGGAGCCAATCGGCTTCAACTGGCGTGCCTCGGTGGCCGCTTTGGCCGGCATCCCCGCCAAGGAGATAGTGGTGTCGACACTCGGCGTCCTCTACACCAATGACGAAGCCTCCACCCCCGGTGAAATCGGCCCTCGCCTCGAGGCTGCCACTGACTCGCATGGCCAACGCGAGTTCACATTTGCCAACGCGCTGAGTTTTATGGTGTTCATCCTGCTTTATTGCCCCTGCATAGCCACCGTCACGGCCATCGCCCGCGAGACAGGTTCGTGGCGCTACGCCGCCTTCAGCATCATCTACAACACCGCCGTCGCCTGGCTCCTGGCATTCGCTGTCTTCCGCATCGCGCTTTTGTGGCTATAACGCCAAACTTTTTTGAGGGTGTTGGTGTTGAAATAGTACAGGATTATTGCCCCTGTCATTTCAACTATTTAACATTCTCACATAATGAAAGCTTTGACGAAGATAGCGATTCTGGCCTGCGCGTTGGCCGTGTCAGCATTTAACTGTTTTGCCAACGAGGGAGCGGAGTCCCGCAGGCAGAAAGTAGGACTTGTGCTCAGCGGTGGCGGCAGCAAGGGCATTGCCCATATTGGCGTTATCAAAGTGTTGGAAGAAAACAATATACCTATCGACTATGTGGCAGGCACGTCGATGGGCGCTATTATCGGCGGCCTGTACGCGGCCGGATATTCGCCCGAGGAGATGCTCGACTTGATTACCTCAAAGCCGTTCGCATACTGGTCTACCGGGCAAATAGACCCCAATTACGTTTACTATTTCGCCACCGAGACTCCCTCGCCGGCAATGCTCACCGTACCCATCAACAGCAAGCGCGACTCGCTCGAGAATGTGAAGTCGGCCGTGCCCGCGTCGCTGATATCGCCAATGCCGATGGGCTTTGCGTTTATGGAACTTTTCTCAAAGCAGACGGCTCAGAGCGGCGGCAACTTCGACAAACTTTTCGTGCCTTACCGATGCGTGGCCAGCGACGTAAAGGCTAAGCACAAGGTGGTGCTCAAAGATGGCAGCCTGGGCGATGCCATCCGCGCTTCGATGAGTTTCCCGCTCGTGTTCCAGCCCACGCAGATTGATACTATGCTGCTCTACGACGGCGGCCTTTACGATAATTTCCCGGTCGATGTGATGGTCGAGACATTCCATCCCGACATCATCATCGGCGTCAACGTGTCGGTGCCGGAGATCGGTCCTCAAACCTCGCTGATGGATCAGCTTGAAAACCTCGTGATACAGGCCCGTGACAATGACCTCGCCCCTGACCTCGGCATTAAACTCAGCATCGACCTCAACGAGTTCAGCCTCCTTGACTTTCCCAAGGCTGACCAGATCTACAAAATTGGTTACGAGCACGCCGAGGAGATGATTGACTCGATAAAGGGACGTGTCACCGACCGCGTGCCCATGACACAGGTGGCAAAGAGGCGCAAGGCGTTCAAAAAGGACGCACCAGAGCTCACGTTCTCGTCGGTCAGCGTCGAGGGCGGCACTCCACAGCAAAACCGCTACCTTGAGTACCTGTTCAACTCCAAAGGGCTCGACACCATCTCACTCGCCGAGGCCCATCGAGCCTTCTATCGTGCCATCTCCCCCGGCAAGTTGCGTGACTTCGCTCCTCAATCGACATTCGACGACTCTACCGGCATGTTCCGCCTCAACCTAAAAGCCTCTGTCAAGGACGACTTCAAGCTTGGCGTCGGTGGCTTCATCACCTCCTCAACATCAAGCTATATATTCCTGTCGGCCGGATATTCCAAACTCAGTTTCAGTTCCTTGTCGACCGGCGTGGGTGCTTGGATAGGCCAAAGTTACCTCGGAGCAGTGCTCAATTCACGCCTATACTTGCGCACGCCGCTGCCGTCGGCCCTCGAGCTGCAGGGCGTGGCGTACCGTCAGAAGTATTTCGAGACAGATTACCTCTTTTTCGAGGATAAATCGCCGTCATACGTACTTGACCATCAGTACTTCGGCCGACTGAAATGGGCCTGCGCCATCGGTTCGCTCTGCAATATGGAGGCCGGTGTCGGATACGGATACATCAACGACAGTTTCTATCAACCCGATTTCACTGTTGGTTATTCATCCGTCCGCGACCACAGCCGATACAGCCTGGCCCAGGCATTCCTAAAATTTGAAACTAATACCCTCAACGATATCAACTATCCCACGCAGGGCAACCATTTCCGCGCCACAGCCATGGCCGTGACCGGCAGCCATACGCGCCAGTACGGCAGCCGCAGAGCCTCCGAAGTCAAGACCTCGCCCCAGTGGCTGCAGATCGAGGGCGTGGCCCGTAGTTATATGTCTCTTGGCCGCCATTTTGGACTTGGCATCGAGGGCGACGTGATGCTCTCTACCCGCAAGCTCCTGAGCGACTATTACGCCACCATCGTGGCCGCCCCCGCGTTCCTGCCTACGCCGTCTAGCTCCAACTTCTTCAACTCGGCATTCCGCTCAAACTCGTTCATCGCCGCCGGCCTCGTGCCCATCTACAAGTACAATAGCAACCTCTCGGCGCGCCTGCAGGCCTACTGCTTCCTCCCCGTCAGGAAAATCGCCGAGAACGAGCACGGCGAGGCCTACTATAGCGGTTGGCTCAAGGACCCGAAATTCTTCAGCGAACTCGACGTATGCTACTCCCTTCCCTTCGCTACCGTCACCGCCTACTGCAATTACGCCTCGTCCGCCGCGCGGGGGTGGCCCGGCGGGAGCTCCTTGGGCTTCTTG
>CAMWUM010000241.1 GCA_947177435.1 uncultured Muribaculaceae bacterium | reverse complement strand
ACCGGCCTGCTCGACGCTATCAACGAAAATTCGCACATCACTGTCATCATCTCCTACAACCTGACCACAGGCATGACCGTCGGACATGATTCGCAGTGTACCGGCAAGCTCGAGCAGATATGCCTGGGCCTGGGCGCAGACCCGGCACACGTGCGCACCATCGACTCACTGCCCAAGCTGCATGACGATATGGTGGCTCTATTCCGCGAAGAAATCGACTACCCAGGCTGCTCGATCATCGTGTCGCGCCGCGAGTGCCTGCAGACAGCCAAGCGCCACAAGAAAAAGTGATTGCCCACCTCACATCAATCACATTAATCACATCAATTACATCAGATACTATCGTCATGAATTGCAATATAGTACTCGCTGGCGTCGGCGGCCAGGGCATCCTCTCCATCGCCACCATCCTCGGCGCAGCGGCATTGAAAGAAGACCTTTACCTCAAGCAGGCCGAGGTGCACGGCATGAGCCAGCGCGGAGGCGACGTGCAGAGCAACCTGCGCCTCAGCAGCAAGCCCATCGCCTCTGACCTTATCCCGCTTGGCAAGGCCGACCTTATCGTCTCGCTTGAGCCGATGGAGGCCCTGCGCTATCTCCCCTACCTCTCGCCGCAGGGCTGGGTGGTGACCAATACCGCCCCGTTTGTCAACATCGACAATTACCCCGAGGCAGAAAAGATTGCCACGGCTCTCGCCGGAGTGCCACGCGTGGTGGCCTTCGACATGGACGCCTTGGCCAAGGAGGTGGCCAGTCCGCGCTCGAGCAATATGGTGCTCCTCGGCGCCGCCTCGCCGTTCATCGAGATTGACTCAGACAAGATTGAGGACGGCATACGCCAGATATTCGCCTCAAAGGGCGACAAAATCGTCGAATCAAACATCGCGGCCTACCGCGCCGGCAGAGAATACGCAAAGAAATGAAACCGATTGACCACTCACAGTTTGAGCAGGCCAAGGCACGCCTGAGCATCAACGACCTCGACTGCGCCACCATACGCCAGATTTCGGCTCTGGCCAACATACTCGAGCAGATGGCCGGCGAGGAGTACATCCACCTCGAGCTCGGCAATCCCGGCCTGGCATCCGATCCAGAGGGCGTCGACGCCCAAGTGGAGGCTCTGCGCAGCGGCGTGGCCAACAAATATCCCAACATCGTTGGAATCAAGCCGCTAAAAGACAACGGCTCGCGATTTGTCAAGGCTTTCCTCGACGTCGACGTGCCGCCCGAGGGCGTAATCCCCACCGTAGGCTCGATGCAGGGCAGCTTCACACTGATGCTCCTGCTGGGCCAGCGCATCCCCGGCAAGGATACGATGCTGTTCATCGACCCCGGATTTCCCGCCCAGCATCATCAAGCCAAGGTGCTCGGCCTCAAAACAGAGGCGTTCGACATATACCAATACCGCGGCGCCGCCCTGCGCGACAAGCTCGAGGGAATCCTCGCCAAGGGCCACATCACCGGCATCATTTACAGCAACCCCAACAACCCGGCCTGGACCAACCTCACCGACGAGGAACTGCGCATAATCGGCGAACTGGCCACCAAATACGACGCCATCGTGCTCGAGGACCTCGCCTATCTCGGTATGGACTTCCGCCACGATTTCAGCCGCCCGGGTGTGGCGCCGTTCATCCCCTCGGTGGCCAAGTACACCGACAACTGCATCCTCATGCTCTCGGCCTCCAAGATATTCAGCTACGCCGGCGAGCGCATAGCCATCATGTGCATGACCCGCAGCGTGTACGAGAGGCAGTACGACGCCCTGCGTAACTTCTACGACCTGCCCTCGTTTGGCGACGCCTACGCTTTCGGTGTGCTCTACACCGCATCATCTGGGGTGTGCCATTCGGCCCAGCACGCCATGGCCAAAATGCTCGGCAAGGCTGCCGACGGCGAACTTGACTTCGTGAGCAAAAGCCGCGAATACGGACGCCGTGCCGGACTGGCCAAGGAGATTTTCCTGCGCCACGGCTTCCACCTGGCCTACGAGAAGGACGGCGACGAGCCCATTTCCGACGGCTTCTTCTTCACGCTCGGCTACGGCGACTTGCCCGGCAACAAACTAGCCGAGGAACTGCTGCGCTACGGCATCTCCACCATCCCGCTCAAATCCACAGGCTCGGAGCAGCCGGGCGTGCGCGTGACCGTGTCGATGCTCTGCGGCGACGATATGTTTAAGACGCTTGACCAACGCCTAAAAGCATTTAATGATGAACATTAACTACGTTTCGGCCGATGAGGCCATGCGCCTTGTCCACGACGGCGACTCAATCTTTATCCAAGGCTCCACCTCGGTGCCAGAAGTGCTATGCGAGGCTCTTGCCCGCCGAGGCCACGAACTGCGCGACGTCACCGTTTACTCGGCATTCTGCGTGGCCAAGGGTGAGGCTCCGTACTGCAAGCCTGAGTACAAGGAGGCGTTCAACGTTGATTCGTTCTTCGTTTCTAACAGCATCCGCAGATATGTCAATGAGGGATACGGCACCATGACGCCCCGGTTCCTCGGCGAGGTTCCCCAACTCTTCTATGACGGCACCTGCCCCATCGACATCGTGTTCCTCAACTGCTCGATGCCCGATGCAGAGGGACGCGTCAGTTTCGGCGTGTCGGCCGACCTGGCCTACCCTGCCTCTAAGGTCGCCAAGAAAATCATCGCGCAGATCAATCCCCACGTGCCGTTCAGCTATGGCGATTCGGTAATTAGCCTCGACCGTATCGACGCCGCCGTGCTTGTCGACGAGCCGCTGGTGGAGGTGCCCACGGCCGTGCCCACCGACAAGGAGCTCCGCATCGGCGCCGCCATCGCCGAGCGCATCCCCGACGGCGCCACCCTGCAGATAGGCGTAGGCGGTATCCCCAACGCCGTGATTCGGGCCCTGAGCGACCACAAGCACCTCGGGCTGCACACAGAGGCAATGACCGACGGCGTGCTGCCCCTGCTCGAGAAGGGCGTAATCGACAACTCGCAAAAAAAGATAATGCCGGGCATCTCCGTGGCCTCGCTCGCCCTTGGCAGCCGCAAGCTCTACGATCACATGGACTACAATAAGGATATGTTCTTCACTGGCGTAGACTGGACCAACGACCCGTTCATCATCGCGCAGAACCCCAAGGTCGTATCCATAAACTCTTGCCTTGAAATCGACCTAACGGGCCAGATTTGCGCCGACTCCATCGGCGAGCGCATCTTCTCGTCGGTAGGCGGCCAGCACGACTTCGTGTACGGCGCATCGCGCAGCGATGGCGGCATGTCATTCATCGCTATGCTCTCCACCACCAACAAAGGCCAGACCAAGATAAAGCCCATCCTTACCCCCGGCGCGGGCGTAGTCACCACTCGCTTCCAGACCAACTACATTGTCACAGAGCACGGATGCGTCGACCTCCGAGGCAAAAACCTTGCCGAGCGAGCCAAGCTGATGATCTCCATCGCCGACCCCGCCTACCGCGACGAACTCTCCGCCGCCGCCGCCGCCCGCTTCGGCTACTCCTTCCTCCGCCTCCGCTAATCCCCTCCCCGGACGCACGAACCGTGCGGGCCGACACTATCTGTGTCTTATACACCTCG
>CAMWUM010000240.1 GCA_947177435.1 uncultured Muribaculaceae bacterium | reverse complement strand
GTATTGGGATACCTCCGCGTCATACGAGATGGATCTTGCAGAGAAAGTCACCGACGACGAGGCCCGCAAGATTTTCGCCTCGCTCTCCGGCACATCAGCGTTCAAGATCAGGCACCTGTTCGATACCAGCACCACCAAAAGCAACGCATTCCACTTCGCTGCATTCATCGACGATGACATCGAAGCCACCAACCTCGAAGGCGAATGGTTTAACCTGTACCAAATCGACATGATGCTTAAAGCCGGCACCATCGCCCGTCCCTTCGCATACGAGATACACCGCGTATACACCATGACAATGGCGTGGAAATCGTATGATCGCAACGGCAATCGCCTCTACCCCATCAAAAATTACAAGCCAACATTCCGCATATCCGACTTCAAAGACTGGGACGTCGACTACTCCGACATGCATTGGATGATGGTGGCCGAGAATAATGCCGACCGCCCATTCTTCAAGCTTCACCGGTTCTGGAACCGATACGTCACTGGCGCCGACAAGAAATGGAAGAGAAACGACTAATCGTCATCACTGGCCCTACAGCCTCGGGCAAGACGCACCGAGCCGTGGAACTGGCCCAGGCAATCGGCGGCGAAATCATCAGCGCCGACTCGCGCCAGGTGTACCGCGGCATGGACCTCGGCACGGGCAAGGATATCGACGAGTACGGCGATGTTCCTTACCACCTCATCGACATAGCCCCGGCTGGATACAAATACAACCTTTACCAATATCTGCGCGACTGTCGCGCCGCCATGGCCGACATCCGCTCACGAGGGCGCTACCCCATACTCTGCGGCGGCACCGGGCTCTACGTCGAGTCAGTGCTTAAAGGCCTCGCCCTGCCCGAAGTGCCCGAGAATCCTGAACTACGCCAAGCCTTGCGAGGCAAGACCATCGACGAACTGGCTACAATACTGGCCGGCATGAAGGCTCTGCACAATACCACCGACATCGACACCGCCCAGCGGGCCATTCGCGCCATCGAAATCGAAACGTTCTACGCCGCCCACCCCGATGCCGCAGCCGGCGCGGAACCCCATCCCATCACCAATGCAGTGGTTATAGGCATCGACATCCCGCGCGACGACCGCCGCCGCCGCATCACCGAGCGCCTGCAAGCGCGCCTCGACGCGGGCATGGTTGACGAGGTGCGCAGCCTGCTCGACTCGGGCATCCCCCCGGAAGACCTCATCTATTACGGCCTCGAATACAAATACCTTACCCGCCACGTCATAGGCGAACTCACCTACGACGAGATGTTCGCCGGCCTTGAGACAGCCATTCACCAGTTCGCCAAGCGCCAGATGACGTGGTTTCGCGGCATGGAGCGCCGCGGCTTCCCCATCCACTGGCTGCCCTACGACCTCCCCTCCGCCGACTTCCTGGCCCGCACCCTCCCCCTAATCCAATAATTGCTCGACACATCCCCACCGAAATAACAAAAATCCGCGTCCCTGTTGGGGCACGGATTTTTTACGGATGGATTGGGAGGGGTTACTTCACGAGGGCCTTGAAAGCGCGGTCGGCCTTGACTACAATGTAGGTCTGGCCAGGCTGCGGATTCTTGACCTGAACGCCCTGGAGGTTGAAGAAGAGGGCGTCAGCGTCAGCGCTGATGCTGACAATGCCGTCGGTCTCAACCACGATGGTCTTCTTGACGGGCTCAGCTGCGTTCCACTCGTCGTCGCCTTCCTGTGAAGCGACAACCACTACGGTGCAGTTGGCGGTGAAGGTGATCTCACTGCCGGCAAGGGTAGCGTTCTCATTCTCGGTTTCGAGAGCGTATGCTACTTCGAGGCCTGAGGTGGCGGTGGCGGTCAGAACCACGGACTGGTTGAGCTCGATGCCGTCGAATTCCTGGTTCCACTCGATGGTCTGGTCTTTCTTGACGATGGGCTCATCCTTAGCAGGCATGATGACGAAGTTGGTGATGATGTCATTGTGCTTAACGCTTGCGCCGGGGTTTTGGAGCCAGAGCGAGCAGTTGCCGTCAACGGTGGGAGTGAATTCGAAGTTGATGGTCTTGTAGGTGGTACCGCCCTGAGAAATCTTGGAGTCAGGGGTTTCTGTCTGCTGACCGACGGTTTCACCGGCAGCGTCGACTACGTACACCTTGAGGTTGCCGAAATCAGAGTTCCAGTTGCCGAATACAGCGGAGCAATTGTACTTAACGCCGGCCTTGAGAGGCATGCAGTACGGAGTGGGGACATCGCTCCAGCCGGCGGTGTTAGTGCCTTGGCCGTATACATACTGGGTTCCGGGATCAGAATTGGTACCGTCGAAACGGATGAAGAGAGCTGCGCGTGTGCCGGCTTCAGGCTGAAGGACGCCGAGGAAATCATAGTTGCCATCGCCCTCGTTGCAAACGAATACGCGAGCGGTCAACGAACGTCCGTTCTCGTTGCCCATCATCTTGTTAGTCGATTTCCAGCCTTCAGCATAGCCATCGTTGGTGCTGAGGAGGAAGTTGCCATTGTAGATGGCGTTCATGCAGGTCTCGTTGGCAACCCATTCGAGATCGTTGACAGCCTGTATCTTGGCAGCGACAACGTCACGGTCGAGTTCGGCAATGTCTTGGGCAGCCATGGCCTCAGCCTCGATCAGAGTCTCCATCGATGCTATGTTGGTGTAGGGCGCATATTCGCCAACATCGAAGCCAAGCTTGGCGCGGGCGCTCTCGCAAGCGGCCTTGAGGCCTTCAACATCGGCCGGACCCTTAACCTCAACAGCCGATACGGGAATCACGGTGAGCATAGCCTCAGCCTCGGCGCGGGCAGGAGCGGTGCCAGTCTCGGGCTTAAAGACGAAACCGAGCATTTCATACTTCTCGTAATCGCCTGCAATTACGCCGAACATATCACTGATGACGATTACTTCGCCATTGTCGGTGGTGGCGGTGTAAGTCCAATCGTCAACCTTGGCCAGGGCGGCAACAACCTTAACGTAAGTGTTGGCGGCCAGGTCGGCGCTCAATGTCTCAACGGGAGTGGGGAGTTCGCCAGTGCGACCCTCGACGATGCGGAGAGCATCATCGCTGGCAGGCATCAGCACGCCGGGATCATCAGCGTAGGTGGCTTCCCAACCGGCGGCAATGATTGCGCCGGGCACAAGGCCTGCGGCGTTGCCAACGCCGAACATCACGATGTTCGAACCATCATATACCCAACCGGTGCCAAGTTCTGACATATAAATTACGGTGAGTTCGCAGCCTACGTAGAAAGGCTTGGTCTTATCTATCTGAGCCAACTCGGCAAGCGAGGTGATGTTGGCGCCGGCGGTAATGGTCTTGCTGACGGGCTCGGCGGCGAGATAGTCGTCGTTGCCAGCCTGGATGGCGTTGACCACGACGGTGCCTTCGGTGGCAAAGGTGAGTTTGTTGCCGTCGATGGTGGCGATGCCAGCGGCAGCCTCAGCGTCGGCAAACTCGTAAGTGACGGGGAGTTCAGACGAAGCGGTGGCATTGAGTTCGATGGTGTCGCCTTCCTTCAAACCCGCCAAGTTCTGCTCCCAGGTGATGGTCTGGTTCTTCTTGCCGGGAATCATTGAGAATTTGTAAACGAGCCAGTTCTTTCA
>CAMWUM010000239.1 GCA_947177435.1 uncultured Muribaculaceae bacterium | reverse complement strand
CTATGATTCAGACTGTAATCAAACGCGACGGCCGAGTGGTCGGATACAACGAAGAAAAAATCAAAGCCGCCATCCGCAAGGCTATGTTGCAAACAGATCTTGGCGAGGACGAAGCGCTGATACAAAAGATATCGGACCGCATCGGCGTCACTGGCAAGGAGCGTATGTCGGTCGAGGAAATTCAGGATAGGGTAGAGCTCGAACTTATGAAGAGTCCTCGCAAGGAAGTGGCCAAGCGATACATCGCTTACCGCGACCAGCGCAGCATCGCACGCCGCGCCAAGACTCGCGACATATTCCTGGAGATTATCGAAGCAAAGAGCAACGACATCACCCGTGAGAATGCCAATATGAACGCTGATTCTCCGGCCGGCATGATGATGAAGTTCGCCAGTGAGACCACCAAGCCTTTCGTCGACGATTACCTCCTTTCGTCCGAGGCGCGCGAGGCAGTAATGAACGGCTACATTCACATTCACGATAAGGATTATTACCCCACCAAGAGCCTTACCTGCGTTCAGCACCCGCTCGATAAGGTGCTGAACAACGGCTTTATCGCTGGCCATGGTGAGTCGCGTCCGGCCAAACGCATTGAGACTGCCAGCGTCATAGCATGCATCTCCATGGAGACCGCTCAGAATGAGATGCACGGCGGCCAGGCTATCCCGGCGTTTGATTTCTATTTGGCTCCTTTCGTGCGTGCTTCATTCGTTGAAGAATTGAAGACTATCGAACAGTTTTCCGGCGCTGATCTGAGCCACCTTTATGATGTCGAGATTGAAGATTTCGTGAAGCTTCCGCTTGAAGGCCTTGAAGGTGAAAAGCGCAGTCTGCAGCATGCTATCAATCGCACCGTCAGTCGCGTACACCAGGCTATGGAGGCCTTTATCCATAATATGAACACCATCCACTCGCGTGGTGGCAACCAGGTGGTATTCAGTTCAATAAACTACGGAACGGATACTTCGGCTGAGGGCCGCTGCATTATACGCGAACTTCTAAATAGCACATACGAGGGTGTTGGTAACGGCTCCACCGCCATTTTCCCCATACAAATCTGGAAGAAAAAACGTGGCGTCAACTACCTACCCGAGGATAGGAATTACGATCTCTACAAATTGGCCTGCAAGGTGACGGCCCGCCGATTCTTCCCCAACTTCGTCAACCTCGACGCCACATACAATGTACACGAAAAGTGGCGCGCTGATGATCCCAAGCGTTACCTCTACGAGGTGGCCACTATGGGATGCCGCACTCGCGTATTTGAGAATCGTTATGGTGAAAAGACCTCCATTGGCCGCGGCAATCTCAGCTTTACTACCATTAATATAGTGCGCCTTGCCATCGAGTGCATGAATATTCAGGATAAGGATGAGCGCATCGCCACATTCTTCAGCAAGCTCGACCGCGTGCTCGATATCGTGGCACGACAGCTATGCGACCGCTACAACTTCCAAAAGACGGCACTCGTCAAGCAGTTCCCATTGCTCATGTCAATTCTATGGAATGGCTCCGATGCACTCAATCCTGCTGATACCATCGAAAGCGTAATCAACCAGGGCACCCTCGGCATCGGATTTATCGGCCTTGCCGAATGTCTTATCGCTTTGACTGGTAAGCATCATGGCGAGTCGGACGAGGCTCAGCAGTTGGGCTTGAAGATTGTGTCGTACATGCGCAGCCGCGCCAATGCCTTCTCTGAAAAGTATGGCCACAACTTCTCAGTGCTCGCGACGCCAGCCGAGGGCCTATCCGGTAAGTTCACGACCAAGGACCGCAAGTCATTTGGCATCCTGCCCGGTATCACCGACAAGATATATTACACCAACTCCAACCACGTGCCGGTGTATTACCATTGCTCGCCCAAGCGCAAGGCGCAGATTGAAGCGCCCTATCACGAACTGACACGCGGCGGCCACATCTTCTACGTTGAGATTGACGGCGACGCCACTCACAATCCCGAGGCAATCGCGGACATTGTGGCATTGATGGATAAGAACAACATCGGCTATTGCTCAGTCAACCACAACCGCAACCGCTGCATGCATTGCGGATACGAGGACGCGCAGGCTAATCTCGACACTTGCCCCAAGTGCGGAAGCACTGCAATCGACAAACTGCAGCGCATCACGGGCTACCTCGTTGGTACAACTGACCGCTGGAACAAGGCGAAACTTGCCGAACTCAATGACCGCGTAGTGCACAAGTAACGATGTTGCAAGTAATTGACATTGTAGACGGTACTATCGTTGACGGCCCGGGCTTGCGCACGTCAATTTATTTCGCCGGATGCCGCCATGCTTGCGAAGGGTGCCACAACCCGCAGTCGTGGGACTTCTCCGCCGGGCGCCCAATGTCAATAGAGGAAATAATGGAGCGAGTTGAGGAGGCGGACAGTGACGTTACCCTCACAGGCGGCGATCCTCTTTATCAAATCGACGAATTGATAGGCCTTTGCCGAGCCATTCGCCAAAAAGGTTACGGTATCTGGTGCTACACCGGATTTACTTACGAACAGATTTTAGCCGACCCCTCGTTGGCGAGGATTCTCGATTACGTCGATGTAGTGGTTGACGGGCCTTTCGTACTCGCTCTGCGCGACATCTCGTTGCGATTCAAAGGTTCGGCCAATCAGAGACTTGTCGACGTGCGGCGTTCGCGTCCGGGCGAAATTGCACTATGGACTGACCAATGACCCTCGACGATTTCAAAAGCCAATGGCAAGACAGCCGCGACCATATCGTGGCCCACACTTCTGGTTCGACAGGCGTGCCAAAGGAAGTGCGCCTGCCTAAAAGCGATATGGCCTGCTCTGCCCGCGCCACCAACAAATTCTTTTCAATAACTCCCGCATCGCGGTTGCTTTTGCCCCTATCTCTTGACTACATAGCAGGCAAGATGATGGCCGTGCGGGCTTTTGAGTCCGAGTGCGAACTTGTGGTCGTCAATCCGTCAAATAAGTTTGATGTTCCTGAGGGCGATTTCGATCTCGTGCCCGTGGTGCCAACACAAGTCGATTGGCTGCTCGAAAATCCGCAGTGGGCGCAGAGGATAAAGCACGTAATCGTTGGCGGCGCGCCTTTGGCTGTTGATGCTGAGAAGGCTCTCAATAATGCTGGTTATGATGCCTGGTGTACATACGGCATGACAGAAACTTGCAGCCACGTGGCCGTTAGGCCGTGCGATGGTTCCGATTTGCCATATCAGGCGATGCCCGGCATCAGATTTGGTGTTGATGATAGGGGATGCCTCGTGATTGAGGCGCCGCTTTTTTCGTTTGGTCGGCTTGTGACTAACGACGTCGTAGAACTCCTATCCCCTGAGAGTTTTCGATGGAAAGGCCGCATTGACAACGTTATCAATTCCGGCGGACTAAAACTGCACCCCGAAGAAATTGAGAAACTTTACGCGCCGCACATCAGCGCGCCCTTCTTTGTGAAAGGAGCGCCTGACCCGAAATGGGGCCAAGCGCTCGAATTGGTAGTCGAGGGCGATGGTTCTGCTGAAGAAATGCTTGATCGCCTTTCGCATATCGACCACAAACAACTCCCTAAAATCATTACATTTGTCAAGGCAATCCCCCGTACCTCGTCTGGCAAAATCATTCGCCGTTAATTCATTCGAAGGAGATTACTTG
>CAMWUM010000238.1 GCA_947177435.1 uncultured Muribaculaceae bacterium | reverse complement strand
CCGCGCCAGCTGCGCCTACCAGCCAGGGATCCGCGGCAGAGGGCGGCGTGGGGGAGGTCAAAGGCTTCGGCCACGCCGGGATAAGTGACTTTGCCTTCGACGATGTTCAGGCCGTTGGCCAGACCGGGATCGGCCTTGCAGGCTTCGCGCCAGCCCATGTCTGCCAGGCGCAGGGCGTAGGGCAGGGTGGCGTTGGTCAGGGCCAGGGTGGAGGTGTAGGGCACGGCGCCGGGGATGTTGGCCACGGCATAGTGCACCACGCCGTCGATTTCGTAGACGGGCTCGGTGTGGGTGGTGGGCTTGGAGGTCTCGAAGCATCCGCCCTGATCGATGGCCACGTCGACCATCACGGTGCCGGGCTGCATGAGCTTGAGCATGTCGCGGGTGACGAGGTGCGGAGCCTTTGCGCCGGGGATGAGCACTGAACCGATCACGAGGTCTACGTCGGCGAGCTCCTGCTCGATGTTGTGCGTGGATGAGTAGAGCGTCTTGACGTTCTTGGGCATCACGTCGGCCACGTGGCGGAGCGTGGGCAGAGAGATGTCGGTGATGGTGACGTCAGCTCCGAGGCCGGCGGCCATCAGGGCTGCGTTGCGGCCCACTGTGCCAGCGCCGAGGATGAGCACCTTGGCAGGCTTGACGCCGGGGACGCCGCCGAGCAGCTTGCCCTTGCCGCCCTGGGGCTTCTCGAGGAATCGAGCGCCCTCCTGTACCGACATGCGGCCAGCCACCTCGCTCATTGGGGTGAGCAGCGGCAGAGTGTGGTTGCGGTCGGTGACGGTCTCGTAGGCCACGCAGACGGCACCGGAGGCGAGCATGGCGTCGGTGAGCTCGCGGTCGCAAGCGAAGTGGAAGTATGTGAAGAGCAGCTGACCAGCCTTGACAAGCTTGTACTCGGGCTCGATCGGCTCCTTGACCTTGATGATCATGTCGGCGACGGCGTACACGTCCTCGATGGTGGGGAGGATCTCGGCGCCAGCGCTAACGTACTGTTCGTCAGCAAATCCGGAGCCGATGCCGGCCGTGTGCTGCACGTACACCTTGTGGCCGTGCTTTACTAATTCCTTCACGCCCGCGGGGGTAGCGCCCACGCGGTTCTCATTGTTTTTGATTTCTTTGGGTATGCCGATGATCATGGCAATATTAGTTTAAGGTTATTTGACTCCCCAAAATTACAAAATAATTGTATTGCAAAACAAATTTTTCACAGATTTTTTTCAAAAAAAATCGTATCTTTGCGCAAAAATACAGGGAATATGGCAGACAAGCGTCTTTTGATACTAATTACCAACGACGACGGCGTGCAGGCCCCGGGCCTGAGAAGCCTCGCCGAGTGCGCCGCCGGCAAGGGCGACATCGTGGTGGTGGCCCCCGAGCGCCCCCAGTCAGGCATGTCGTCGGCCATCACCGTCGGCCAGGCATTGAAGGTGAACGCCCACCCCGACATGGGCTCGGCGCGCGTGTTCTCAGTGACGGGGACGCCCACCGACTGCGTCAAATTGGCCATGCACACCATCCTGCCCCGCCGCCCCGACCTCATCCTCTCGGGCGTCAACCACGGCAGCAATGCCGGCACGTCAATCACCTACTCCGGCACGATGGGCGCCGTGATGGAGGGCTGCATGGCCGGCATCCCCTCGGTCGGCTTCTCGCTGCTGCACCACTCGCTCAAGGCCGACTTCTCGCTGTCGGCGCCGCTGGTGAGCGGCATCATCGACACGGTCATCGCCCACGGACTGCCCGACTTCGTGGCCCTCAACGTCAACATCCCCGCCCTCATCGCTCCCAAGGGCGCCAAGACGTGCCGCGCAGCCCATGGGTACTGGACCGATGAATACCAACGCTACCTCGACCCCTCGGGCGACCCGTTCTATTGGCTCACCGGCAAGTTTGTCAACTCCGAGCCCGAAGCCACCGACACCGACGAATACTGGCTCGCACAGGGCTACGCTTCGGTCGTGCCCTGCACGCCCGACCAGACCGCCGCGACCCAGATAGCCTCTATGGCGCCCCTTTTCGACAGATAAACCATACTATATCATATGCAAGAGAAAATCATAATCCTGGACTTCGGTTCGCAGACCACCCAGCTCATCGGCCGCCGCGTGCGCGAGCTCAACATGTACTGCGAAATCGTGCCCTACAACAAATTCCCGCATGACGACCCCTCCGTCATCGGCGTAATCCTCTCAGGCAGCCCCTTCTCAGTCTACGACGAGAAGGCATTCAAGGCCGACCTCGAACCCATCGCCTGCCGCCTGCCCATGCTCGGCATCTGCTACGGCGCTCAGTACATCGCATACGTCTCAGGCGGCAAGGTAGAGCCCGCCGCCAGCCGCGAGTATGGCCGCGCCCACCTCACCACCATCGACCAGGCCGACCCCCTGATGAAGGGCATAGAGCCCGGCGCCCAGGTGTGGATGAGTCATGGCGACACCATCACCGCCGTGCCCGACAATTTCCGCATCGTGGCATCAACCGACAAGGTGAAAGTCGCCGCCTACCGCATCGAGGGCATGCGCACGTGGGGCGTACAGTTCCACCCCGAGGTGTTCCACAGCGAGTGCGGCACACAGATACTCCGCAACTTCGTCGTTGACATCTGCGGCGGCAAGCAGGACTGGAGCGCCGCATCGTTCATCGAGTCGACCGTTGCCTCGCTCAAAGAGCAGCTTGGCGACGACAAGGTAGTGCTCGGCCTCAGCGGCGGCGTAGACTCGTCAGTCGCCGCTGTGCTGCTCAACAAGGCCATCGGCAAGAACCTCACCTGCATCTTCGTCGACCACGGCATGCTGCGCAAAAACGAGTTTGCCGACGTGCTGCGCGACTATCAAGGCCTGGGCCTCAACGTAATCGGCGTAGACGCCTCAGAGAAATTCTTCAGCGAGCTCGCCGGCGTAACCGAGCCCGAACGCAAGCGCAAGATTATCGGCAAAGGCTTCATCGACGTGTTCGACGCCGAGGCCAGCAAGCTCGCCGACGTCAAGTGGCTCGCCCAAGGCACCATCTACCCTGACTGCATCGAGTCGCTCTCAATCACCGGCACCACCATCAAGAGCCACCACAACGTCGGAGGCCTGCCCGAGAAGATGCACCTCAAGCTCTGCGAGCCCCTGCGCCTGCTCTTCAAGGACGAAGTGCGCGCCGTGGGCCGCGAACTCGGCATGCCCGAGCACCTGATCAAGCGCCACCCCTTCCCCGGCCCCGGCCTGGCCGTGCGCATCCTCGGCGACATCACCCCCGAGAAAGTGCGCACCCTGCAGGAAGCCGACCACATCTTCATCCAGGGCCTCCGCGACCACGGCCTCTACGACCAAGTATGGCAGGCCGGCGTCATCCTCCTGCCCGTGCAGAGCGTGGGCGTCATGGGCGACGAGCGCACCTACGAACGCGCCGTGGCCCTGCGCGCCGTCACCAGCACCGACGCCATGACCGCCGACTGGGCCCACCTCCCCTACGAGTTCCTGGCCAAAGTCTCCACTGACATCATCAACAAAGTCAAAGGCGTCAACCGCGTCTGCTACGACATCTCCTCCAAACCACCAAGCACCATCGAGTGGGAATAACCCCAAAAAGATAAAAGGCGCCGCCCGCAAATCGCAGGCGACGCCTTTTTTAGTCCGCACCTCCTTATTTCGGAATCGTGACTGCAACGGTTGAAATG
>CAMWUM010000237.1 GCA_947177435.1 uncultured Muribaculaceae bacterium | reverse complement strand
TCGATATGTATAATGGCGAGATAATATCCCATAACATCTCTACAAGCCCTAATCTGGAACAGGTGTATGACATGCTTGACAAAGCCTTCGAGAAATTCGACAACCTTGACGGCCTTATCCTCCACTCCGATCAGGGATGGCAGTATCAGCATTTAGGCTACCGTAAGCGTCTGGAGGATCGTCACATAATACAAAGCATGTCACGTAAGGGCAATTGCCTTGACAACTCAATGATGGAAAACTTCTTCGGTATAATGAAGTCAGAGCTTTTGTATGCCGAGAAGTTTGAATCGCCCGAAGCCTTTATAAAGGCTTTGGAGGAATATATTGATTATTATAACAATAAAAGAATTAAATCCCGGTTAAAAGGAAAGAGCCCGGTACAATACCGAACTCTTTCTATTACTGGATAATGTTTAACCCGTCCAACTTTTTGGGGTCACTTCAGTTTCCGGCGGGATTGTTTGTATTGTGGCTGGCGGCGGATTAATACTCCTGCCATGCGCGGATGCCGATTTGATCGACAGGCAGCGTGGTGAAGGCGCGCACGTAGGCGCTCGCCAGGCGGGCGTTGGTCAGCAGGGGTATGTTGTGGTCGATGGCCGCGCGGCGTATCTTGTAGCCGTTGGTGAGCTCGCGTTTGGTGTGGTTCTTGGGCACGTTGATCACGAGGTCAACCTTGTGGTCGGCCAGCAGGTCGAGAACGCAGAGGTTGCCATCCTCGTCGGGGAAGTTGACGACGATTGCGTCCATGCCATTCTCCTTCAGGAATTTGGCAGTACCGGCGGTGGCGTAGATCTTGTAGCCGTTCTCGTAGAGTTTGCGGCAGGGATCGAGCATATCCACCTTGCCGCGCACGTCGCCGGCGCTGATGAGCACCGCGCCCTTGGGCACTTGGTGGCCGACGGAGATGAGGGCGTTAAGCAGAGCCTCGTCAAAGTCCTTGCCAAGGCAGCCTACCTCACCGGTCGAGGCCATGTCTACGCCGAGCACGGGGTCAGCCTTGTGCAGGCGGGCGAACGAGAACTGCGAAGCCTTGATGCCGATGTAGTCGATGTCGAATGTTGATGAGTCAACCTTGCCGATCTTCTCGCCGAGCATCACGCGGGTGGCGGTGTCGATAAAATTGTGCTTCAGCACCTTCGACACGAACGGGAAACTGCGTGAAGCGCGGAGGTTGCATTCGATTACCTTCACATCGTTGTTCTTGGCCAGATACTGGATATTGAACGGGCCGGTGATGTTGAGCTCCTTGGCAATCTTGGCGCTGATGCGCTTGATGCGGCGGGCGGTCTCCATGTATATCTTCTGAGCAGGGAAGACAAGGGTAGCATCGCCAGAGTGCACGCCGGCAAACTCGACATGCTCCGAGATGGCGTACTCGATGATTTCGCCATTGCGAGCCACGGCGTCAAACTCGATCTCCTTGGCGTTCTGCAGGAATTCAGATACTACTACGGGGTATTCCTTCGACACCTTTGCGGCCTGCTGGAGGTACATCTCCATCTCGTCGCGGTCGTAGCATACGTGCATGGCCGCGCCCGAAAGCACGTAACTTGGGCGGATGAGCACGGGGAAGCCAACCTCCTTAATGAATGCGTCAATCTCCTCGACAGTCGAGAGTTCGCCCCAACGCGGCTGGTCGATGCCCAACTGGTCGAGCATGGCCGAGAACTTGTGGCGGTTTTCGGCGCGGTCGATCGAGATGGGCGATGTGCCGAGGATAGGCACATGGCGGCGATGCAGTTTCATTGCCAGGTTATTGGGGATCTGGCCACCGACGCTGACAATCACGCCGCGAGGCATCTCGAGGTCGAGAATATCCATCACGCGCTCGAAGCTGAGTTCGTCGAAATAGAGACGGTCGCACATATCGTAGTCGGTCGACACGGTCTCAGGGTTGTAGTTGATCATGATCGACTTGTAGCCGAGCTTGCGGCAGGTGTTGGCCGCGTTGACCGAGCACCAGTCAAACTCGACAGAAGAACCGATGCGATATGCGCCCGATCCAAGCACCACGATGTTGTTGCCGCCGTTCATGTCGTAGGGGATGGCATGCTCGGTGACGCCGTAGGTGACGTAGAGGTAGTTGGTCAGGTCGGGATATTCCGATGCGACGGTGTTGATGCGGCGGACGGCGGGGAGCACGCCGAGCTTCTTGCGGCGGTCGCGGACGCTGAGCACCTCTGCCTCCATGTTGCCCTTGGGATTTTCTACGCAGCGGGCGATTTGGAAGTCGGAGAATCCTAGCCTCTTGGCCTGGCGCAGCACGTCCTCGGGGAGCGAGTCGATTGTATCGTACTCTTTGAGCATGTGCGAGAAGTTGACGATGTTGCTGAGCCTTTCGATAAACCAGCGGTCAATCTTTGTAAGTTCCTCGATGCGCTCGATTGAGTAGCCTTCCTCCAGCGCCTGGGCGATGGCAAAGATGCGCGTGTCGGTCGGGTGAGCCAACTCGTGCTCCAGGTTGTCGAAATGCAGGTCGGTATTGCCGACGAAGCCGTGCATGCCTTGGCCGATCATGCGCAGGCCCTTTTGGATAATCTCTTCAAAGCTCTTGCCGATTGACATGATCTCGCCCACCGACTTCATCGACGAACCGATTTCGCGGTCGACGCCGACAAACTTCGAGAGGTCCCAGCGAGGGATTTTCACAATCATATAGTCGACTGACGGAGCCACGTAGGCCGAGTTGGGCGTACCCATCTCGCCGATTTGGTCGAGCGTGTAACCGAGCGCCAACTTGGCGGCGACGAATGCCAGCGGATAACCCGATGCTTTGGAGGCCAGGGCCGACGAACGGCTGAGGCGGGCGTTGATCTCTATGATGCGGTAGTCGTTGGTCTCGGCGTTGAATGCATACTGAATGTTGCACTCGCCCACGATGCCGATGTGGCGCACCACGCGAGTGGCGATCTCCTCGAGCATCTTGATCTGCTCGGGCTTGAGCGACACGATCGGAGCCACAACGATTGACTCGCCGGTGTGGATGCCCAGGGGATCGAAATTCTCCATCGGCACTACGGTGAAGCAGTGGTCGTTGGCGTCACGTATCACCTCGAACTCGATTTCCTTCCAGCCCTTGAGCGACTCCTCCACGAGTATCTGGCGCGAATAAGCGAGAGCGCTCTCGCAATGGCGGCCAAACTCCTCGTCGTTGGTGCAGATGCCCGAGCCAAGGCCGCCCAGGGCGTAGCCCGAGCGCACCATCACAGGATAACCGATTTCGTGCGCGGCGGTGAAAGCGTCCTCGATGCTCTCCACAGCCTTCGACACGGGGGTCTTGATGTCGATTTCGCTCAGCTTCTTTACGAAAAGGTCTCGGTCTTCGGTGATCATGATAGCTTCAACCGATGTGCCGAGAACCTTTACTCCGTATTTGTCGAGAATGCCGTTGAGGTAGAGCTCCGTGCCGCAATTGAGTGCCGTCTGGCCGCCGAACGCGAGCAGGATGCCGTCGGGACGCTCTTTCTTTATTACCTCCTCCACGAAATAGGGAGTGATGGGCAGGAAGTAGACCTTGTCGGCCACGCCCTCCGATGTCTGGATGGTGGCGATGTTGGGATTGATCAGCACCGACGAGATGCCTTCTTCACGCAGGGCCTTCAGTGCCTGCGATCCCGAATAGTCAAACTCGCCAGCCTGGCCGATTTTCAGCGCGCCCGAACCGAGCAATAAAACTTTTTTCATCGTTGACATTTAGAACTGTTCTATAG
>CAMWUM010000236.1 GCA_947177435.1 uncultured Muribaculaceae bacterium | reverse complement strand
GTTCTACGTCATCAACGCTAAGCACGGGAGCATCGAAAGCGACGGTAACGCGCAACTCACCCTGTTCAGCTGCATCGGCTGTGGCATTTTCCACGGGCTTTGCGATCTCGTCGTAGATAATCTCGGTCTGCTCAATCTTAATGCCGTCAAGATATGCCTGGATTGACTTTTTCTCCACGGTGTAGCCCACGCGGTAGATGCCGCCGGCGGGGATGGCGAAGTCCACAGGAGAATAGTTGACAAATCCGGCGCCGTCGGCCACGATGGTGTCAGTGGCGATAGCCTCGTCTTGGCCATCAGCATAGAGCCTAACCACGAAAGTTTCGGGGAAAAGCGCGCCGAAGCAGCGGGCCAAAGCCGATGCGGTGACGGTGCCTTCCTTAGCGAGGAACGGCGGAGTTACGATTTCGGCACTGTCAACGCTTTCGAAGAAACGGTAGTGGTCGCCGTCCTTCTCCACAAATTTCCAGTTTTTGCCGCTGGCATTCGGGCGAAGCTCCATCACGGCCATGTCGGCCTCGGTGGCGAATGTGTTCTCGTAATCGAGACTTACGAACTTACCGCATACGACGGCATTGGTGACTGCGGCCTCCGACTTTTCTTCACCGACTACGGCGTAGACAGCATAAGAGTACAGGCTGTAAGCCTCAGGCAACGGCAGGGCGACTGGCGAAGCAGCCACAGTGGCAATTTCCTCGCCGGTGATATTGTCAACCACCACGTACTGCACGCTTTCGACGGGGATGTAGCCGCCGTTCTTGCCGCAGGTGACGGCGTCGAAGGTTATTTCAAGGGCGTCGTCCTTGACAGCGAGCACTGCATTGGCGACAGCGGGGATGGTGTCGCGGCCAATCCAAAGCGTGTCGGTGGCGGCGGGCTGCGAGGCGCAACCCTCGGAGTAGGTCACTATAGAATAGCCGTAAAGGCCGGGGGCGGAGACTTCGTCGGCATACTCTCCCTTGGCTCCGGGCTGGGCGGCGGCAAGGATGGCGATTTGCTCGCCATTGCGGTAGATGGCCGCGCTGTCGATAGCCTCAAGCTGCTCGCCGTTCTCTGCGAGAGTGGGATATGTCCAGGCAAGCGATGCGGCAAGCGCGCCCTCAGCTGCGGGAGTAAGGGTGAAGTCCTCCATGGCCACAGGGCCAGAAGGCAGGATGGCGAGGGTTTGCTCCACGTCTGACTTGACGATGGTGCAGCCCCACACGTCATTGGTGATCAAGTGATAGCCAATGTAATAGGTACCAGCCTTCGGGAGCGTGTACTCAAATTCGAAGGTATTGTCCGACGGGAAATTGTTCGTAATAGTCATGGTGTCAAGCCTTACGGCCTCGGAGCCAATTTCGGCCACAGGGTAAAGGCCGATTTCGACAGTCTCCGGGTAACGGCTAGAATATGCCGTGCCGGCAAAGGTAAGCTTAATTTTGCCCTTCTGAGCCGTCAACGGAGGCGTGAATGCCCACAAGTCAGACGAATAGCCAGAATACAGGCCGCCCTTGGCTGAGTCGTACTTCCAGGCTTTGCCGCTTGAGTTGGCGGGGAGGGACCAGAGAGCCAGCGCGTCGACGTCGATAGTGGGTGTGTAAGGCAGGGTGATGCCTTGACCGAGCATCAGAGCGTTGGACGTCGCGGCCTCGCCGGTGCCTATGACATTGGTGGCTGCCACTGAATAAGAGTAGATGGCAAGAACCTCAGGCGCGGCAATTTGCAGCGTGGTGTCGGCAAGGGCCGAGGCCACTTCCTGATTGTCGACGAGGCTGGTGACGGCGTAAGTAACCGATCCAACGTAGCCTCCAAACTTGCCATTGACGGGACTCCAAGCAAGAGTGGCCGAGCCGTCGTCGTTACGCGTCAGAGTCACATTCTGCGGAGCTGCGGGAGTATCAACGCCAACCCAAGGCGAGGTGGCAGTTGCGCTCTCAGATGCGTATTCGCCAAGATAGCAAACAACTGAGTACGTGTATGTTCCGGCTTCGTCATAAGTCTCGTTGACGCTCGATAGCGAACCAGGAGCCACGTTCTCAAAAGTCTTGACGAGCGTTTCGCCTCGGTAAAGCTCCACCTTGTCAATTGAGGCAAGCGCGTTGCCGGTATTGTCGAGCGTGGGGTTGGTCCAAGCCACCACGGCCGATAGCGCGCCGTTGGCGTCGGGCGTTATTGACAGTCCGGTTGCGGCCTGCGGAGCGACAGCAATTTCTTCGAGGACGATGTCGTCGATGTATGCGTCGTTTGAGTTGGCTGCCGTGTAGTTGATGTTAAAGCCGAGATAGTAAGTACCATCAGCGGGCACGGTCACAACTGCCTGATATGTAGTTGCATCCACTTGGAATATGCCAGTGAGGATAGGCTCGGCGGCATCCATGGCGGCAAGGGTCTTTTCCTGCGCCAGCGCCACTTTCAGATTGCGCTCTTCGGTGGCCGACGCTTGCTTGTTGGCCTTGAAAGTCAACTGGTAGGCTTTGCCCGCTTTGAGCGCGAAGGGCGGGGTGATGGCCCAGGCATTCACATCGTTGCCCTTCGACGCCCAGAAGTCGAGCTTGTAGCTGCTGACAGTCCAGTTGCGGGTGATGTTTGACACGAAGGTCCAGAGGTCGCCGTGGCTGCTGACAGAGAAGTCCTCGCTATACGGCGCTTCGAGGGCCGGGCCGCCGACAACTGCCGTGGCGTTGTTGGCCGTAGAGGTAGTGCCTCCGGTGATGAAGTACACCTTATATATGTACTTGTCGTAGGCCGGAAGCTGGTCGACGTATGGCAACTCGCCTTGCCAGGCGGTTTCGATCACAGTAGTGCCGGAGAACGAACCCACGCGCTCAATCTTGTAGCTGATTTGCGCGGGATCGATCGTGCCGCCATTCTTACCCGCAATGGTCCAATTGAGGCTGACGCTCAGGCCATCGTCCGACAGCGTGGCCGTGGGAGTGAAGGCAGCGGGCGTGTCCGAACCTATCCACGCAGTCTTGCCGGATGCGGCAGGCGAGGAGGGCGAGTCGCCATTCTCGTTGTAGGGCTTGACGAAATAGTAGTAATTGCCTGCGGCAGTGAGCGTAGCGTCATGCCACGAGGCTTGGCCGCCGGGCAGCGCGTCTGCAAAGTCAACAGTGGCGATGAGGTTGCCGTCGGTGGCGCTGCCCCAGGTTGAATTGGTGCGGTAAATCTTCGCGCCAGTCACGGAGGTCAGCTCCTCGCCCTTGCTGGTCACCGAGGGCCATGTCCATGCCACCGTGGCGCCAAGAGCGCCATTGGCGTCAGGCGTAACCGTTACGTCGGTGGCGGCGCCGGGGAAAGGCAGTGCTGCCTCAACCTTTACGTATTTAATGAAAATGGATGACGAATGCGTTGAGCCGTTCCAAACACCAAAGTTGTACTCGCCTGTCGTTTCGGGCACAAAAGAATAGCTGAAATCCTTGAACGATGTGCCTGTATTAAACGCGGTGCTGTTGAGGAGGTCAATTGTCTGAGCGTCAGCCGTAGTTCCCTGTCCGACAGTAAACCTAAGCGTGAAATCCGCAGTTGCCCTTTCAGACCTTACATTATAGGTGATATCGTACTTGACGCCAGCCTGCAGAGTAACGGCAGGCGAAATGAGCCAGTGATCGCAGTCCGCAGCATTGCCGTAGCATTCGGCAGCAGACTGATTTGAGTTGAATTTCCAGCCTCTGTAAGAGTCGTTGATTGTAGTCCATTTTGAGAATGCGCTCGATGAGGCACACGAGAGCTCTACGGGCGGAGTCTCCGCGCCCGCAGC
>CAMWUM010000235.1 GCA_947177435.1 uncultured Muribaculaceae bacterium | reverse complement strand
AGAGCGCGACACTGGCAGTGTCGAGGTGAGCGGTTCGAGTCCGCTATACTCCACCATCCAAGCGAGATCAGTCCAACTGACCTCGCTTTTTTATGATGGCATCAAAGTTATTAGAGTGATCAGAGTAATCAGGTATTTGAGGGATCAAGGTTATCGAGAGGGATATTTATTGCGTGCGGCTATGCGTGCGGCGTACATTTCCTCTTTGATGCCGCCGCGCTCCAAGAAGTCTTGCTTTGAGCGCTCGATCACACGATAGAGCAGATAGTCGAGCTGGTGCAGCAGCGTAATGGCGATGTTGGCGACCGTCTCGTCAGAGCGCTCAGGCAATCGACTTAGATAGTCAGCCGGAGTATCATGCGACTTCGAAAAGCGCCTCACCTGCAGAGTGCGGGAATCATCCTTAGCCCAGATCTGCAAACCATGCTGGCGCAGGTAATCACGATAATCCTCGAGAAGTTCTTTGAGGCTGGCCTTAGCCACGTTGGTAAGTTTGATTTCCGTTTCGCGGGAAGTGGCAGCCGCGCATGAGCCCTCGACAATGTTTTGCTTGCCACTGCGCGCCGCCATTCGCATCTGATCGACAGTGCGGTCACCGAATTTCGGCAGATAAGTCTTTACAAAATAGTCAGTGATATCGCAAACAATCAGAGACAACTTATAGACATTCCAGTCCTCGTATTTGCCGGTTTGTTTAATGAACGGGCGGTCAGCCATAACGCAATCAATTAATAATCACAAAATTAGGCATAATCTTTGGCATACACAAGCATTTTAGATAATTTAGCGCTCTTTTGAGGGCGCTTTAGCGGATGATATCAGAGTTATTAGAGTTATCAGAGGCATCATCAACTTCGATTACTCTAATAACTCTGATTACTCTGATATCACTCGCCCCCAATAAAAAAGGCGGCCCGTAAGGCCGCCTTTTTTATTGGGGTGTGGGGGATTATTTCCAGCCGGGGTTCTGGGTCAGCTTCTCGTTGAGGCCGAGCTGATCAGAGGGGATGGGGAAGAGATACTGGCAATCGTTCCACTCGCGCTTCTGGCCGTACGAGCAGTCGAGGTAGTCACCGATAGTCTCGGGCTTGTTCTCGGTTACCATCGATACGTTGGCGCCTTGGATGATCGAGGGATACTTGGTGGTGTCAAGCTTGTCGAGCATGTGCCAGCGTACGAGGTCCCAGTAGCGGATGTCGTCGTCCATCATGAGCTCGCAGCGGCGGCAGCGACGGATCTCCCAGATGAGGTTGGAGACGCCACGGTCGTTGGCGGGGTCAGTGAGGCTGCTGAGGTGAGCAACGGTGCACTTGGTCTGGTCGATTTCACCACGCTTCCACAGGGGAGCCATGTACTTGGTGAGGTCGTCGTTGGTGAGGGTGCCGAGCTCAGCCTTAGCCTCGAGGATGTTGAGGTAGAGGCGGGCGCCCCAGAAGAGGGGAGCGCAGGTGAACTGCTTGTTGGCGGTGGTGGCGTCAGCATTGGAGATGGTGAAGTTGTCATACTTGCTTACGCCGTAGCCCGACATAGAGTACATGGCAGCGGTGTTGGGACCGGCCCAGGTATAGCCTTGGAAGATGAGCATGGGATAGGTGGTCATCTCGAGACGCTTGTCGCGAACGTCAAGGAGACCCTGGATGTCAATGTTCTTGATGCGCTCATTGCCATCTTCGTCAGTAACCATAACAGGCTCGCCCTTGTCGCTTGCGCCAGTGCTGAGTTCGCCGGTGCGGAGCAGGAAGGCGTCGAAAGCGTCGCGGGTGAGGCCAGCGATGCCGTCAGATGCGCAGCTGTAGTCCATGGTCGAGTGCATAAGCACGTCCTGAGCGTACGGCTTCATGAAGATAACCTCAGAGTTGGTGCTAAGGCCGTTGTAGCCACCGCCTGCGCCGTTGAACGACTTATAAAGGCTGAGGTAGTCATCGCAGATGGGATACTTGGCAGCGATGGCCTCGCCAGCGGTGATAGCCTTCTGGTACATAGCCTTGGCGCGGGTCTCGTCCTTCTGATGGTAGCGGGCGTAAGATGCTTCGTAGAGGCAAACCTCGCAGAGCACGGCCTGGGCCATGTCCTTAGAGAAGACGGTCTTGCCGCTCTGGGCAGCGATGTTCTTGGTAGCGAATTCGAGATCTTCGATAGCGAAGTCCATGACCTCGTTACGGTTGGTACGCTCCATGTAGAGCTCATCCTTCATCGAGGGGTCGAGCACTTCCTTTACCAGGGGCACGTCGCCGTAACGCTTAACGAGGGCGAAGTACTGGCGTCCACGGTGCAGACGGCCAAGGGCGATGTAGTTGGTCTTAGAGGCCTCGGGGAGAGTGCTGCTCTCGACGCCCTGCATCATCAGGCAGGCGCGGCGGATTTCGGTGTAGGGACCCGACCAGTTGGACGAAGCGGTGGGCACGCTCTGGTTGAGCCACTGGGCGAACGTGGTGCGGCCGCACTGGTCGTCGGTTGTCCACTTGAAGTAGAAGTTGCCGTAGCCGGTGCCGTTGCCATAGCCGAGGAAATCCTCGTAGAAATAGTTGATTTGGTTCTCCACGTTCACGGAGTTGCTCCAGAACTCAGAGTTGACGACCTGCGACGACAACGGGTAGCGGTTGTCGTTGAGGAAGTCATCGCAGCTGGAGAGCGAAGCGCCCAGCAGCGCGACGGCTGCGCCGAATATAATTGATTTTTTCATTGAATTGCGGATTTAGGAATTAGAAAGTAACCTGGATACCGAACGAGAGCACGCGCTGCATGGGCACGGTGCGGCCGAAGGTGGCGTTGCTGCCGTTGTTGCCTTGCTGGCTCGAGCCGGCCGAGGTCATCATCTCGGCGTCGAGCTGATACTTCTTGGCACCATTGTACAGGAAGCAGAGGTTGTCGGCGCTGAAGTAGAGGCGGGCGCGCTGGATAAGAGCCTTCTTGGTGAGCTCGACGGGGAGGGTGTAACCCACGGTGAGGTTCTTGAGGCGGAGGTACGACATGTTCATCAGGTAGCGGCTCTGGGGATAGAAGTTGTAGCAGCCGGTGCCGATGTTGCCGATGCGGCCGGTTACGCCAGCGCCAGAGTACATGCGGGGATAGGTGTTGTCTTCGCTGATGAATGCGTTGGTGATGCGGCCGTCAGCGCCGTACTCAACCTTGTTGTAGCTGAGCTGGTTGGTAAATGTGCCGTAGCCAGACTGCGACATGGGGACGATGGTCGAGCCGGTGGCCCACATGTTGCGCTTGCCTACGCCCTGGAAGAAGAAGTCGATGTCGAAGTTCTTCCAAGCACCACCGAGGTGGAATGAGTACTCGTAGCGGGGCAGGGCGTTGCCGATAACCTTGAGGTCGCCGTGGTTGGCCATGGTGCCAACGGGGATCTTGTTGCCCTCAGCGTCAACCATGTTGGGATCGCCGTTGTTGATGACGCCGTCGCCGTTGAGATCCTTGAAGCGGACGTCGCCGGGGCCGTAGTGGAAGTTGCCGCTCTCGAGGCCGGTCTGGTCGGCTACGCCGTTGGCGTAAACGTACTTGCCAGCGTTGCTGTCCCAAACGAAGTCGTCGGTGGTGAAGTAGCCTTCGGTCTCGAAGCCCCAGATGTCGCCGTAGTAGGTACCAGGGGTGAAGTAGGCGCTGCCGGCCGAAGAGGCGGTGTACGAAGGATTGTAGGTGTAGATGTTGTTGATCTCGGTGAGCCACTTGGATATATTGCTGCGGGAGTCGCCGATGTTGAATGTGGCGTACACGTCAGCTTCGCCGAACGAGTGATTCCAG
>CAMWUM010000234.1 GCA_947177435.1 uncultured Muribaculaceae bacterium | reverse complement strand
TAATTTAACTTAACGATATTATGGAACAGAAAAGCATCAAAGGCACTCAGACCGAACATAACCTCTTAGCCTCTTTCGCCGGCGAAAGCCAGGCCCGCTCACGATACACCCTCTTTGCCCAGAAGGCCAACGAGGAGGGCTACCGCCAGATCGCGCAGATTTTCCTCGAGACAGCCGAGCAGGAGCTCAGCCACGCCGCGCAGTTCTTCGCTCTGCTCGAAGGCGGCATGGTAGAAATCAAGGCCGGATACCCCGCCGGCAAGGTGGGCACCACCAAGGAGAACCTGGCCGCTGCCGCTGAGGGCGAACGCGAGGAGTGGAGCGACCTTTACTCGACCTTTGCCGTCACAGCCAAGGAGGAAGGATTCCCCCAGATTGCCAATCTCTACAACCAAATTGCTAAAGTAGAGAAGATGCACGAAGACCGCTACAAGAAGTTGCTCGAACGCATGGAGAAGGGCGAGGTATTCACCCAGGAGACTCCCGTGGAGTGGATGTGCATGAAGTGCGGATTCACCGTCGAGTCGACCACCGCGCCCAAGCGCTGCCCCGTATGCGGCGCCGACCAGAGCTGGTTTGAGCGCAAGGCCCACAACTATTAATCACGACTTACAGATACGACAAAGGGCGACGCTAAGCGTCGCCCTTTGTCGTATCTCCATATGTTATTCCCAAGGCTGCACGCAATCGATGTCGGCGTTGCCCTTGTCGGTTGTCCATGCGGGCCACATGCACTCGCCCACCTTCATATGGGTGAATTTGGCTGTGAATGAGTTGTCGGAGGGGCTTGCGGCATACACGCCAAATGATATCTCGGCATTGCCGTGGAACAGATGGAATATCCTCATTTGCTGGAAGTTGATGCCATCCATACTGGTCTCGACGCAAAAGTCGCTCTCGCGGCGGCTCAGGCGATACCACATCTCATGCACCGACGACGGTATGTCGTGCGTGGCCCAGTCAGAATAGCCGTCGTTGGTGACTACACTGCCAAGACGCGACATCTGGCCGTTTTCATACTCAATGGATGCCTTCATCCAATTGTAGCTGTCAAGGTATATGACGATGCCGCACTGGTCAAACAGCGTCGAGCTATTGAAAGACGTCTTGACCGTGAACGAGAAAAACCGGTTGGTGGTCTTCATCAGCAGCATCGGAGCGTTGTCGTTTTGGAATCCATAATATGTGCGCTGCCACATATCGGTGTTCGGCTCGGTCACGATAGTTATTTCCGAGTCGGTGATTGAGAATTTCTTCGGCTCGTGTATCCAATACAGGTCGGGCTCAGAGAACTGCTTGATGACAGTGTCGCCTATCGACACTGTCTCTATTTCCGAAGTTTGATCTTTCATTTCATTATTTTGTACGTTGCCCGCACACGCGGCCATCAACAGGGCCAGCGAGGCCAATGCGAAATATTTTGCTTTGAGCTTCATAATTAATTTAATTTTGCGAAGTCACAATAACGTGACAAAACGGCAACAATTCTATTACGGCGCAAATTTACAAAATTTTTTATTACGAAGGCTCATTATCCGAATAAATAATTCAAAATATCTGCAATTATCTCGATTTTCAGCAGTTATTTCTCAAATCCTAATTTGTCGGCCTCGGTGATCGGCCTTATGACGCGGCAAGGATTGCCGGCAGCCACGGTACGCGGAGGCACGTCGCGGGTGACTACGCTGCCGCATCCGACCACGGCTCCCTCGCCGATGGTCACTCCCGGCATTATCTTCACGTCGCCCGCTATCCAGGCCTTGTCGCCGATGGTGATGCGTCCGCCAATCAGCGCGCCTTGCGCGCGCTCCTCGGGGTCAAGGCTATGGTTGGCGCTATACATGCCCACGTTGGGGCCGATGAGCACGTCGTTGCCGATCGTGATGCGCGAGCAGTCAAGGAAAACGGCGCCGAAATTGATGTACACATTGTTGCCGATGTAGATATTCTTGCCAAACTCGCATGCAAAGTTAGGCTCAATGTACACGTTTTCGCCCAGGCTGCCGAAAAGCTGCTTGAGAAGGACTTTGCGCTCCTCGACATCATCGTCCGTCGTGCGGTTGTATTTTTTGAAGATAGTCTTTGCCTCTACTCTGCGGTTAAACAGGTCCCGGTCAAAATCATCATAGACCATGTCGCGCTGCATTTTCTCCCACGCGCTGAGTTTTTCTCCTTGCTCCATAACAAATCAATTTTTCCCGCAAATTTACAAAAATAATTCTTTGCGACATTCCACAATCCGAATTTTCCGCACAATACGGCGGGGGATTGCGCGTTATTATAGGTGTGAAACGTTTTTGGCCGGCATACGTCAGGGTGGTGGCCGCTGCGCTTGTGGCGCTGGCGGCCGCTGCGCTGTGCGGCTGCAACGCGCAGAAAAACAACACAGCCGCCGCCCGCCAGTACACGGCTTTCATCACCCGCTACAACATCTACTACAACGGCGACAAGCACTTCCGCGAGACTCTCGAGAAGATGGAGCACGATTACGCCGACGACTACTCGCGCACGCTCTTCATGCACCCCATCGAGGCCAAAGCCGACGCCAAGGCCCCGCAGCCCGAGGGCAATTTCGACCGCAGCATCGAGAAGGCCCAAAAGGCCATACAGGTGCGCTCGATCAAGAAGAAGCCCAAGCGCAAGAGCGGCAAGTCCGACCCCGAATACAAGGCATGGCTTAAGCGCGACGAGTACAACCCGTTCATCCACAACGCCTGGATGATGATGGGGCGCAGCCAATACTTCAACGGCGACTTCCTGGGCGCCGCTTCGACGTTCTACTACATCACCAAGCACTTCACCTGGCTGCCGCAGACTGTCACCGAGGCCAAGATATGGCAGGCGCAGTGCTACCTGGCTCTCGACTGGCTCTACGAGGCTGAAACAATCATCACCCGCATCAAGCCTGACGAACTCACCGACAAGTCGCTGCAGGAACGCTATGATTTCTGCTACGCCGACTTCCTGATCCGCAGCCGCGAATACGAAAAGGCCGTGCCCTACCTGCAAGGCGCCATCTCACGCGCCAAGGGCGAGCAAAAGACAAGGCTCACATTCCTGCTGGGCCAACTCTACCAGACGCTGGGCGACCGCCAGCGGGCGTTCGCCATGTACAAGAAGGTCAACGGCTCGGCCTCGGCCAACTACCGCACCAAACTCAACGCCCGCATCAAGCAGAGCGAAGTGTACACAGGCGCCAACTACCTCGACGAAATAAAGGCCCTGCACCGCATGGTGCGCTACGACCGCAACAAGGAGTACCTCGACCAGATCTACTACGCCATCGGCAACCTGTACCTCCAGCACGGCGACACCCTGCAGGCCATCGCCAACTACGAGCTTGCCGCCGAGAAGAGCACGCGCTCCGGCATCGAAAAAGCCATCTCGCAGGTGACGCTCGGCGGCCTGTACTTTGACCTGCGCAACTACGAAAAGGCGCAGCCGTGCTACGCCGAAGCCGTGCCTCTGCTCCCCGAGACGTACCCGGACTACGCCCAGCTCAAGCGCCGCAGCGACGTGCTCGACGAGCTCGCCGGATACTCGCAGGCCGTAAACCTGCAGGACTCGCTCCTGCGCCTGGCCGCAATGCCCGAGGAGGAGCGCCTGGCCGCTATCGACGGCCTCATCGCCGAACTCAAGCGCAAGGAAAAGGAGGAAGCCGAACAGGCCGCCCGCGAGGAGTACCTGGCCCAGCAGCAGGCGCAGGGACAGCAACAAAACTCCAACGACCGCGAGTTCACAATCAACAGCGACGACTCGTGGTACTTCTACAACGCCTCGACCCGCAACTC
>CAMWUM010000233.1 GCA_947177435.1 uncultured Muribaculaceae bacterium | reverse complement strand
ATCCAACACCGTCGACCTCGACAACGAGGGCACGCAGGTGATGATGATTACCGGCCCCAACATGTCGGGCAAGTCAGCCCTGCTGCGCCAGACGGCCCTCAACGTGCTCATGGCCCAGATCGGATGCTTCGTGGCAGCCGAATCGGCAAAAATAGGCGTCGTCGACAAGATTTTCACCCGCGTCGGAGCCTCCGACAACATCTCACTGGGTGAGTCCACATTTATGGTGGAGATGAACGAGGCGGCCTCAATCCTCAACAACATGAGCCAGCGCTCGCTCATCCTCTTCGACGAGCTCGGCCGAGGCACATCCACCTACGACGGCATCTCCATCGCCTGGGCCATCGTCGAGCACATCCACCAGTGGTGCGGAATACACCCCAAGACGCTCTTCGCCACGCACTACCACGAGCTCAACGAGATGGCCAAGTCATTCCCGCGCATCAAGAACTTCAACGTATCGGTCAAGGAAATCGACGGCAAGGTAGTGTTCCTGCGCAAGCTCGCCCCCGGAGGCTCGGAGCACAGCTTCGGCATCCACGTGGCCAAGCTCGCCGGTATGCCCGCCTCGATAGTCAGTCGCGCCGACGAAGTGCTGGCCCAACTCGAGCGCGCCAACACCCGCGACGACATCAAAATCAAAGCCTCAACGGGCCAATCCGGCATGCAACTCCGCCTCTTCCAACTCGACGACCCCGTCCTCTCACAAATCCGCGACGAAATCGCCCACCTCGACATCAACAACCTCACCCCCATGGAGGCCCTGAACCGCCTCCACGAAATCCGCCAGATCGTCACCGGCAAGTAACCACTTAGAAGGGGTAGCCGATGGCGAGGTGGAAGGCGAGGCTGCGGCCGAATGAGCGCATGTTGTAGTATCCGCGCTTGCCGGTGTCGTATGGGGCGTGGATGCCGATGCCCAGATCGCCGCGCAGCACGAGCATGCCGATGTCGAAGCGCAGGCCGCAACCGGTGCCGACTGCCAGGTCGCGCAGGAAGTCCTTGCCGGTGAGCGTGCCACCGGGGCGCAGGGGGTCAGACTTGAGCAGCCATACGTTGCCGGCGTCGATGAAGAGGGCGCCGTTGAGCGGACCGTAGATGGGGAAGCGGTATTCGACGTTGGCCTCGAGTTTGAACGTACCGGTCTGGTCGAAGTAGTCCTTGCCGTTGTCTGGCACGTGGTAACTGCCCGGGCCGATGCTGCGCACCGTGAAGGCGCGCACCGAGTTGGCGCCGCCGCAATAGAACTGCTCAGAGTAAGGCACTTGCGTAGAGTTGCCGTATGCGTGGGCGGCGCCCGCCATCACTCGGCTCACCAACCACTGATCGCCGACCAGGCGTCGGCCCCACACCAGCTGGGTCGTGCCCTTGACAAACTGCGAGAACGGCGTGCCGAACATCTTCTTTTCGCCCTTCTGCCCACACAACTCGTAAATGCCCCAGAATACGTTGCCTGCCTCCTGCACGGTAAACTGCCAGTTGATGGTGTTGTCGCGGTTAATCTTGCGGTCGTAGGTGTACGAGTACGACATCTGCGGAATGAACTGGCTTTCGAAACTCAGGGCCACGGCGGGGTTGGCCACCATAATCGAGTCGAAGTCGGGAGTGGTGTGTATGAGTTTGTTATAGGTAAGTTTGAAGGGGGTAAACGAGTTGGACGTGTAGCGCGAGGAATTCCAGTCGTAAGTCATGCCGAGGTTGGCCTGGGCGAGCTTGAAGAAGTGGGGGCGGTTGAGCACCTCGCCGCTGAGGGTGATGCGCGTCCAGTTGATCTGGCGGCGCCTGCGGGGTATGAACTTGGGTGCCAGCAGACGCGGGAAGGCGAGCGAACTGCTGATGCCCACCTCGTAAGAGTTGAATACCGAGCTCGCGCCGCGGCCCGTCTGCCACTCGTATGAGCCGGTGAGATTGACACCAAGCTGCTCGCCACCGCCGAACACATTGTTGTTAGTGATTCCAAACGACAGTCCCGGACCGATGTAACTGTTTGATTTAGACGAGGCGTTGACCTCAAACTGCACATTGAGCGGCATGTCGAACGTGGCTCCGACGGCCACATTGAGGGTCGGTTCAGAGGCCGTGGTGTCGGGGATGGCGTCGATGTTGATAGCGTTGAAGATGCCCAGGCGCGAGAGATATGACTGGGTGTTGTTCATGTCGCGCACCGAGAACGTGCGGCCCTTGCGGAAAGTTACATTGTCGCGGATGGTGCCCGGCCGCAGATTCGACGGGCGCATCTGTATGAGCGTCATGCCGTTGAGTGGTATTGTATCCGGTTCTCCCCCACCCTTTCGACGATAAACGGTGACGGTGATGTCGCCCGTGCGGTACTTTTGCAGACCGTATGCCGGGATGTTTGACGCCAAATTGACGCGCAGCACGATGCTGCCCCGATGGTATAGGCTATCGGCCAGGTATTCAATGTATTCGGGACGGAAGAAGTAGTAGCCGCGATTGCGCAGGCGGTTGGTCACGCGGGTGCGCACCGAACTGAGCGAGTCAAGGCTAAACCGCTGGCCCACCTTCACGTATGGGTCTTTGAGCATCAGCGAGTCGATGGCGTGGCACAGAGCCGACGTGTCCGGCACGAGCTCAATTGAGTCGAGCAGATAAGGCATGCCAGGGTTGATGGTATAGCGTATGCCGGCCTTCTTAGGATTCTTCTTAGAGGGTACGAGCTGGTACGAGGCCGAGCCGGAGAAGTAGCCGTTGTTGTCGAGGATGCCGTCGAGCATCTTGACGCGCAGGGCCGGGCGGATGTCAGAAACAAGCACCGGCTCCTGGGCAAACTTGTCGTAAATCTTGCGCTTGATCCAGCTGGACGAGTCGGTCACGTCCATATTGTTGTAAGCCCAGAGACCGGCAGGGAAGATGAACCACGTGGGCTTGTTGCCGGGCACGTTGACGGCGGCGTGCAGCGACTCGTAAACGTCAGCGGGGAAGGGCGTAGAGTCAGGCTGCAGGTTGACCTTAAGCCCTTTGAGGCCGGTGTACAACTGCTCACCGTCGGGAATCTTGCGGGTGGTGGAGCAACTGCTGAGCATGGCCAAGGCGGCCACGGCAGCGATGAGTATGTAGGATAATCGTCTCACTATTTTACTTTTCTGAAACGTTTAGGACGCATAAACTTGGGCAGCACCTGGCTCAGATGGCCAATCTTGCGGCGGTAAACAAAGCCTACGCCCGTCTGGGTAATCTCGCCCTCGAGGATGCTCTCGAAGCCCGTGTGGCGGAAGAGCTTGACGAGCATGGTCTGCTGGTTGTTGAGGTAGTACTCAAACGATATGTCGTTGATCAGGTTCTGCGACAGGTTCTCTTCGGCGTCGGCGTTGCTTGAGTAGTTGCCGCCCACCACAATCTTAAATCGGTCGTTGAAGAGCGTCTTCGACACCTGGTAACTATACGTCATCGTCTGCGACGTAGAGCCATTGGTGGTCTGGTTGTACTGGTCGATACCGAATTGCAGGTCCACGCCCTTTATGTTGTTGGCCGCCCAGTTGTTGACCTGCGACTCGAGGAACGAGAACAGCGGATTGCCGCCCAGGTTGGCCGAGCCCTTGGTGCCGGGGCCGGTGTACATATTGTACAGCAGCAGGTTCATAGCCTGGTTGGCCCTCTGCTCGGCCGTCATCGACTGGAGTTCGTTGGCCACGGTGAGGTCGTCGTTAGTTGCGAGGTCAAACTTCACGTTCCTCGTCTCGAGCGTGCCGGTCACATCGAGGATTATGTCGAAGTCGATCAGGCGCGAGTTCTGCCCGGTCTGGGTCACGTTGGCGCGCACCTCATCCACAGCCTTGAGGTT
>CAMWUM010000232.1 GCA_947177435.1 uncultured Muribaculaceae bacterium | reverse complement strand
ACTCTCCGGCCTGCTCGTTGGGGCCGGATTTTTGTAAACTGACTCCGTACGCGCAAGCAACATCAACTACCGCGACATGGTGGTAATGCCCATGCAGTTCGTCAGCGGTTCGAGCCCCTACATCACCCTCGGCGCTTCAAGCCCCATAGAGAACTCTCGCCAGGCTGTGAAGTGGAGCATGGACAAGAAGGTCGGCGACATCTCGCCCATCTTCGAAAACAACGATGTAATCTACGTCGTTGCCATTCGTGAGGACATCAAGGACAACTTCATCCCCATGAACTCGCCGATCATCGCTGACTACATCGACCGCCTCGCCACCGCCAAGAAGCATGGCGAAGCACAGATGGCCGCCTACACCGGCACCACCCTCGCCGAAATCGCCAAGTCGATGGGCCAGGAGGTTATCACCGACAACCAGTTCAACCTCAGCGGCTACAGCTTCCTCAGCAGCTCGCCCGAGCTCAGCGGCAAGGTTGCCGCCGCCGCTCCCGGCACCGTCGTTGGCCCGCTCGTATCGGGCGACCGCATCGTGGTGTTCAGCGTGGCTGACCACAAGGCTCCCACCATGCCTTTCGTTGCCGCCAACTACACCCAGGAGTTCCTCAACAAGTTCTCGCCCCTGCAGAACTCGTTCATGATGCTCGCCGGCAAGGGCAAGGTCAAGAACCACGGCCTCAACTTCATCCTCTCGGACGAAGAGCTCGAGCAGCAGCAGGCCCTTCAAGCCAAGCAACAGAAATAACCCAACCCATCCCCTATACAAATCGGCGAGCGGACTCAAATCCGCCCGCCGATTTTTTTTGGATAAATATGGCGAAAAATTTGGCGGTGTCGGTATTATTTGGTAAATTTGCGGGATATTAATCACGGAACATGGACGAGTCGGCACTGCACAAACTTATCATCAAAGACACGGCCTTTCAGGACCTGATGCAGAAGCGCATTATCAATGTGCTACTCATCGCCGCGCCTTACGAAGCGTTCATGATGGAGGAAGACGGCCGAGTGGAGGAACAACTCTACTTCGAATACACGGGCCTCAACCTCAGTTCGCCGCCGCGCGTGTCGAAAGTGTCGCGCATGGCCGACGCCCTCGAAGCCATGGCCATCACCGAGTATGACCTGGTAATCGCCATCCCGGGCGTTGACATCTCCGAGACGTTCGACGGCGCCGCCGCCATCAAGGCCGCCCATCCCGACGTGCCTTTCGTGGTGCTCACGCCGTTCTCCAAGGAAGTGTCGCGCCGCCTCTCCAACCAAGACCTCACGCAGATTGACTACGTGTTCAGCTGGCTGGGCAACGTAGACCTGCTCCTAGGCATCATCAAGCTGCTCGAGGACAAGCTCAACGCCGAGCGCGACGTGCTCGAGGTGGGCGTGCAGGCCATCCTCCTGGTCGAGGACTCGGTGCGCTTCTATTCCTCGGTGCTCCCGCCGATTTACAAGTACCTGCTCAACCAGTCGATGGAGTTCTCGACCGAGGCCCTCAACGAACACGAGCGCATGCTCCGCATGCGCGGACGCCCCAAGGTGCTGATGGCACGCACCTACGAGGAGGCCGTAGAGATGTACGAAAAGTACGGCAAGCGCCTGCTGGGCGTCATCACCGACGTGTCGTTCATGCGTGAGGGACAAAAAGACTCCGAGGCCGGCCTGCGGCTGGCCAAGCACATACGCAGCCTTGACCCCCATGTGCCCATCATCGTGGAGTCATCCGAAATCGCCAACGCCCCCAAGGTGGCGGCGTTCGACGGCGTTTTCATCGACAAGAACTCCAAGAAACTGCCCGTGGACCTGGGACGCGCCATCGCCGACAATTTCGGCTTTGGCGACTTCATCATCCGCAATCCCCACACCGGCGACGAGATCATGCGCATACGCACGCTCAAAGAGCTGCACCACGACCTCTACAATATCCCCGACGAGTCGTTCTACTACCACGCCTGCCGCAACGACATATCGCGCTGGCTCTACTCGCGCGCCCTCTTCCCCATCGCCGAGGCCGCGCAGGTGTGGCACATCTCGCCCGACAACATCAAGGCCACCAAGGATCTCCTGCTCGAGGCCATCCTCAAATACCGCAAGATGAAGAACCGCGGCGTGGTGGCCATCTTCCACAAAGACCGCTTTGACCATTACTCCAACTTCGCCCGCATAGGCAAGGGCTCGCTCGGAGGCAAGGGCCGCGGCCTAGCCTTCATCGACTCGGTGATCAAGAAGCACCCGGAGTGCGACAACTTCCACGGCGTGGCCATCTCAATTCCGCGTTCGGTGGTGCTGTGCACCGACATCTTCGACGAGTTCATGGCCGACAACGCCCTCTACCCCATCGCTCTGAGCGACCTGCCCGACGAGGAGATACTGGCCCGCTTCATGGACGCGCAGCTGCCTGACCATATCATCGAGGATCTGCGCACACTGTTCGAGGTGGTCGACCGCCCGCTGGCCATCCGCTCGTCGAGCCTGCTCGAGGACTCGCATTACCAACCCTTCGCCGGCATCTATTCGACATACATGATCCCCCATACGGCCGACCCCGACCGCATGGTGATGCTGATGCGCAACGCCATCAAGGCCGTGTACGCATCGGTGTTCTTCGCCGCCTCCAAGGCCTACATGCAGGCCACGGCCAACGTCATCGACCAGGAGAAGATGGCCGTGCTCATCCAGGAAGTCGTCGGCGACTACCACAGCGACTGCTATTTCCCGTCGTTCTCAGGCGTGGGCCGCTCGCTCAACTATTACCCCATCGGCGACGAGAAGGCCGAGGAGGGCGTGGCGCAGGTGGCCATCGGCCTTGGCAAGTACATCGTGGACGGCGGCCGCAGCCTGCGCTTCTCGCCCAAGCATCCGCAAAACGCGTTGCAGACCTCCACCCTCGACCTCGCACTGCGCGACACCCAAACCAAGATTCTGGCCCTGCGCCAAGGCGACGCGCACGTGGGCATGGAGGTTGACGACGGTTTCAACATCGTCGAGAGACCCGTTCAGGACTTTGCCAATACCGGCGCACTGCGTTACACCGTGTCGACTTACGACGCCGCCTCTGACATGCTGGCCGACTACGAGATGCCGCGCGGACGCCGCGTGGTGACGTTCAACAACATGCTTCGCGACAAGGCTTTCCCCCTGGCCGAAGCTGTTGACTTCATGCTAAGCCTGGGCCAGAGCGAGATGCGGCGCCCGGTTGAAATCGAGTTTGCAGGCATGGTCAATCCCAACCCCTCCGGCGGCCTTAAAGGCCACGTGTACTGGCTGCAGATCCGCCCCATCATCGACAAGAAAGACATGGTCGACGACGAGATACTCGACGTGCCCGACAGCGATGCCATCCTCAAAAGCGACACCGCCCTGGGACATGGCAACATCGAGGACGTCGACACCATCATGTACGTGCGTCCACAGACGTTCGACTCGCTCTCCAATCCCCTCGTGGCTCAGGAGATAGGCGAAATCAACAAGCGGTTCGCCGCCGAAGGCCGCCATTACGCCCTGATCGGCCCAGGCCGTTGGGGCTCGAGTGATCCGGCGCTGGGCGTGCCCGTCAAGTGGGCGCAGATCTCCGCCGCGCGCCTGATAGTTGAGTCATCGCTCTGCAACTACCGCGTCGAGCCCAGCCAGGGCACCCACTTCTTCCAGAATCTCACCTCCTTTGGCGTCGGCTATTTCACCGTCAACCCGTCAATCGGCGACGGCGTGGCCGATTTCGAATACCTCGACAGCCTCCCCGCAGAATACGAAAACGAGCGCCTGCGAGTGGTGCGCTTCCCCCACCCTCTCTCCATAGCCTGTCGCGTATA
>CAMWUM010000231.1 GCA_947177435.1 uncultured Muribaculaceae bacterium | reverse complement strand
GAGCTGTGCGGCACCATCCAGTACCTCATCAGTGACGCTTCAGCCTTCGTCACCGGCACGGTGGCCGTGGTCGACGGCGGTTTCAACGCATTCGCTATGTAATCTAATTTAATCTAATCTAATCAATAAACCATAATTATTAACCAAATCCAAATCCTATGTTAAAAAAACTGTTTAGTTTGGCATCGGTGATGGCGCTTGCCCTCTTCGCGAAGGCGGAGGTGGTGCAGGACGCTTACGTCGATTTCTCAACTATGACGGAGTACAACTTCTGGCATGGAACTCCCCCGGAAGGTGCTACTCTTGAACTCAAAGATGGCGCGCTTACCGTCACCAATCCCGCCGCTAAGGGCAATTGGGAATTTCAGTATTTCGTGGCCGATGGTCTGAATCTGACTCCTGGACAAATCTATGACGTCGAAATCGTGATGTCAGGCTCTGTGGCCGGCTCGGGCAACCTCGTATTCGGCTCATGGGGAGTAGGTGTCGACAACAACCTCGCAATCCCCGCTGGCGAAGGCACTTACAAGACTCAAGTGGCTTGCCCCACCAACGAAACCATCCACCTCTGCATGCAGACCGGTTCGTATGTGGGCACTATCAAGGTCAAGAGCGTAAAGGTGAGCCATGACACTGCTTGCGGACCCGAACTCAATGCTCTGAAAGCCAGCAATATCGAGACGAAGTCTAATCCTTGGGACAATCAGGTGTACTTCAAACTCGAAACTCCTCTCGTACAGGGCAAGGAGTATACCATCAGCGTTGACCTCTATGGCGATGCCGAAGGCAAGATACCTATCTGGGGCGACGGCAAAAAAACCGGTGAGGATAGCAACTCCACGCAGTACGGTGTGGGTTGGGGCGACTATATCGTCAAAGCCGGCGAATGGACTACTACCAAGCGCAGTTTCACTGCAGATAACAATCTTGAACAGTTCAATTTCTGCTTTGGCAGCGCCGACCAGTATACAGGCACGTATCTCTATTTTGACAACGTAGTTCTTACTGAAAAAGGCAGCGACGTCAACCTCCTGTCTAACGGCGATTTCACCAGCGGTGTAGTCAAGCCTTGGGAAAAGCCGGGTTGGCACTCCTTTACCCTTAAAGTAGAAACCGCACCCGCTCATCCTGAGCCCGAGCCACAGCATCCCAATACCGTGTGGGTAGGCCCGAAGAAAATGGGCTGGGGCGACGGCGTGACGCTCGACAAGGCTCTGTTTGCCAACGTTTGCGCAGGCGACACCCTGATTGTGAAGTATGACACAGCTGGTGACGGCACCTTCCAATCCATCTTCGGTGGTTGGAGTGGTCTTAATATACCTACGTATGAATTTGGCAATTACCCCTTTGCATCCAATGACGGCAACGGCACTGTCACCTTCATCCTCCCCGAATCGTTTAGTGCATTTGAGACCAAAGTCGATGACCAGCCTGTCACCTGGAACGTCTTCAATATGATTAAGGAGAACGGTATCGTATTCCACGGCCCCGCCACCCTCAACTCTGTAATCTACATTCCCAACGCAAATCCCGTAGTGCCCGATGAGCATTTCTACATCACCGGCGACTTCGGCGATCCCGCTTGGAATCCCACCGGAGCTCCCGAGTTCGTTAAGGGCGCCGACGGTATCTACGCTTACACCGCCGCTCAGGCATCTGCGCTCAAGATTTCTAAGGCCCAGGGTGCTTGGAACGTATTCAACGGCGCTCTCCTATATCCGACCAACTACTCCGGCGCAGCCATCACTCCCGGTGAGTGGATGGCTTACGAAGTATGTGACGCCATGGATTGGAATTACGAAGGCTACAGCGACAACATCATTATGCCTTGGAAGGGCGACTGGACCGTATCCATCAACCCCGCCGAAGGCAAGATGCAGTTCACCACTACTACTCCCGAACCTAAGCCTGTCACTGTTTACTACAACAACGTAGTCTCCAACTGGGATGAGGTTTACGTATACATGTGGAATGCCAACAACGATAACAACGGCGCATGGCCCGGCAATAAGATGACAAAGGGTGAAGGCACCATCTGGAGCTACACATTCACCGGCTTCGAGCCCGCCAAGCTTATCTTCAACAATGGCAACGGCCAGCAGACCGAAGACCTCGACTTTGAGGCCGACAAGACCTACGGCGACACCAACGTTGAATTCTACCTCCGCGGTGCGATGAACGGCTGGGGCACAGACGCCAAGTTCGAAACCGCCGACAACGTAATCTACACCATGACCGGCGTCAACATCGAGGCCGGCCAGGAGTTCAAGATTGCCAACTCAACCTGGAACATTGCCTACGGCTACAACGAGCCCATCGCTCTCGGCGTTGAATACACCCTCGCCACCGACGGCGGCAACATGACCCTCGCCGAGACAATGGCCAACGGTTCTATCAAGTTCGACTTCTCCACCGGCAAGGCCACCTTCACGCAGGGTGCTCCTGTACTTCCCACCCACACCGTCACTGACGTGCTCAACAACGCCAACACCGTCAAAGGCACTGCTTCTAACTATGCCGAGTACAAGGATGTAACAGTTTCCTCTGACGCTGTTTACTTCCTCCAAGCTGCAGGCGGCAACGGTACTATCCAGCTGCGCTCCAAAGATAACAACTCCGGTATTGTGACTACCACTTCCGGCGGTACTGTCAAGAAGATCACCGTAACTTACAACAAAGCCACATCCCACGGCCGCACGCTTGACGTATATGCCAAGAATACCCCTTACGAAAACCCCGCCGACCTCTATGGCGACGCTGCCGGCACTAAGGTGGCATCCTTGGTTTACGATTCAGGCGAGGGCTTCACCTACACTTACACCTTCGAAGGCGAGTACCAGTACATCGGCATGCGCTCAAAGAGCAGCGCCATGTATATCGATAACATCGAGATCGAATGGGAGACCGTAGGCGAAGACAAGGTGTTCGCTCCTACCTTCGACCCCGTGGCTGGCATGGTTAAGGCTGGCACTGAGGTGACCCTCACCACCCCGACCGAGGGCGCTGAGATCTACTACACCACCGACGAAAGCGAGCCCACTGCCGCCTCGACCAAGTACACCGCCCCCATCGCCATCAACGACTACACCGTCATCAAGGCTGTGGCCATCAAGAACGGCAAGGCCAGCGAGGTCGTTACCGCCGAGTACATGCTGATGCCCGCCATCGAGGATCTCTCGCCTCTGATGGACTTCCCCGACAAGACCCAGTTCACCGTCAACTGCGAGCTCACCGTTGTCTATGCCAACGGCGCCTACGTTTACGTATATGACGGCACCAACTACGGCCTGCTTTACAAGAACAACCTCGGCCTGGCTGCAGGCGACGTTATCGCTGCCGGCTGGGATGCCACTCTCAGCATCTACAGCGGTCTCTACGAGATCGTGCCTGAGACCGAGCTCACCAAGAGCGAGTCTGAGCCCAAGGCTGCCACTCCCATGGTGGTTGACGCCGAGGATGCCGAGTACACGCTCATGCCCTACAACATGAACCGCTACTTCACCCTCAATGGCGTTGTCTTTGAGGCCGCTACCCCCGCCGGCAAGAGCAACTTCACCGGCAAGATGGGCGAGACCGAGGTGACCTTCCGCAACAACTTCGAGATCGCAAGCGTTGAGGCCGGCACCTACAGCGTAACCGGCTTCGTGGGCGTTTACAACGATGCTGTCCAGTTCTATCCCATCGCCTACGTAGCTCCCGAGCCCGAGGATCCCAACATGCTTTGGAAGTCTGACGTTGAGGCCGAGCAGTCGACCGCCGACTGGCGCCGCGTATTCACTATGACCGCCGAGGAGGCCCAGGAGAAGATCGCCGTCGGCGACTACCTGTTGGTTACTGTATCTTATGTTGATCCCGAAGGCGGCTGGCCCCAGGTTGCCATTCT
>CAMWUM010000230.1 GCA_947177435.1 uncultured Muribaculaceae bacterium | reverse complement strand
ACTTGAATGTCACCTTATTTTCAGTATCGGCGTTGAGTGTCGTTCCGCCCGACATGTTGGTAACCGACACCAGCAGCGAGGGACGGTACATGACGTTGGCCGAGGAGGCGGTAAACTCGTCGAGGTCAAGGTTGTTGGCACGTATGCCCAGATAAGTATCGGCAGGGACGCCTTCGACTGTGATCTTGGTCCAGTCATCTATTTCCTTGCCGGCCACAAGGTTGAGGTCAGTGCCTTCGACGCGGACGAAATCGCTTGCCGATGAGGGGATTGCGTTGGGATTGGCAATGCTGAAGAATGTCAGAGTCGGGTCATTGCCATTCTTGCGCACCCAGATGCTCACCTCACCACCCACCTGGGGCGTGACGAGAATGTCGTTGTATCCGTAATTATTATAGTAAGAACTATAATAGTTGCTGTACTGGTTGACCGAGATGTAGCCACCGGAGTGACCGCCGTTCTCCTCGACCTTGTAGGTGCCTTGCGAGTAGCTTGTCGCTCCGCCGCGAAGCCATCCCTTAGGACGCTCGGTGGGATTCTCGAACTGCTCTACGTATGGGGTCAGCACCTCGGCCGAAACCGAGAACACAGCCGCCACTGCCATCAGAGCAAAGCATAAAAGATTCTTTTTCATATCACTAAGTATAACAGGTTGTTTTTTCAGTTGGCCATTGATTATTTGACGACGATTTTCACAGCCTCGCCCCCTGCTGCCGAGACAATGTAAATGCCGGGCTGAACGCTTATAGAAGCGGTGCTGAGGCTGGTGCGGCCGACGGTGCGGCCTGACATATCGGCCACCACGATGTCGTTGCATGCGGGGTTAGTCAGTTCCACGGTGTGTCCTGCCACCTTCACGCCAAACGCGGGGGCCTGTGCCATGGGGGCATCAATCGACTCGATTCCGGTCCAACCCAGTTCGTCAGGCACCTCATAGGTTTCAGTCCACTCGCTGGTGACGTATATGGGTATCATATACGAGCCGGGACGCTGGCGGGCGGCCATGAGCGCAAACGAGTAGTGGTCGCCTACCTGGCGGTCTGCCGTCTCGCAATAGTATGACGGAGCGTCGAGTCCGTCTTTGATCTCATCGTACTTGTAGAGATTGCGCTGCACGGCATCCTTGGGCAGGCTCACGGAGATTTTGAGATTGTCCATATACAGCCATCCGCCGTCGGTGCATCCTATCGAGAAGCGCACCAGCCCGGGATTGACCTTGTACGCCTTCTTCACGTGCGTCCAATCCTCGCCAATATCGGTTTTAACCTCGCCGCCGGCGCCGAGCACCCATTGCGTCTGGCCGTCGACCTTGCCTGGCACGGCTATCTGCACATAGGGGCACACCCCGGGGTCGAGCGTGGCGAAATCGGCCTCTATGACAATGTCGCCTGTCGACTGCCCGATTGTCATAATGGGAGACACAAGTTCACCGTAATACATGCTGCCGTAAGAGGAAACGTAATTGTGCAGGGCAATGGCCCCGTCGATTACGCCGCCTTCGTACATAACCCAGTTGGCGCGTGACATCCCGTAGCTGTCCATATCGTACAGGCCTATGGAATTGATGTAGGGATCGCCTATGGAGCCATCGCAGACTATTTTATTGAAGTCCTCGTCGAGGATGGCATACTGCTCGTCCTCAAATGCCTTGTGGTCGAGTATCGACTGGAAGCCATATCCCTCGGCGTTGTACACGGCATCCCACTCAACGAGGAAGCCTTCGGGCGACACATCGCTAATCCTGACATTGTCGGGCACCGTCAGGTCAAGCACCTCCACGAGCTCCGACTCCTCGCTCAGCGCTCCCGAGGGGGCGACGGCGCGGACGTAGTAATAGTACACCTTGTCGCGGTTGAGGTTGGAGAGGTGATAAGACGTGTCAGTGACATTGACGTCGCGGGCCACGTACTTGTAGTCGGGCAACTGGTCCTCCGTGCCCTGCCGGCGGATATAGAAGCAATTGAAGATGTAGTGATCGGCGTTGTCGACCGCTGACCAGCGGGCCGTGAAGCTGTCGCCGGTAAAGTCGGTCCATTTCAGAGCCTTTGGCGCGTCAATCTCAGCCTTGTACTGCTCCACCTTGAAGTCGTCGATGAGCAACTCGAGCGCATCGGCATATACCTGTATCACGGCATTTGACGGGCACCCGGTGAGCTCGACGTCAATATCAGTCCATTGTATGCCATTGACCGGGAAGGTCTGCTCCTCGCCGGTGATAGGCAGCATATCCGACTCAGCGACCCAGCGCACAGTAATCATGTCAAACTGGTCAGGCGCGAGCAGTTTGGCGCGGAAAGACAAGAAGGCCTTTCCCTGGTCGCGATGGAGGTCAAGCTCAGGGGTCTCAAGCTGGCCTGTCATCTGAGTGCCTACGTAAGGATCGGTATAATAGCCGAGGCACACAGCGCCACCGGCCTGCATGACCGCGCGGCCGCCCCATCCGGGCACATGGGTGTAGCGGCTCGGAATCATGTTGTACTCGTCATTGATGAAGTTGGGGTCAGGATCATTCTCTGCTCCGGCGGTCATAAGCGAGAAATCCTCCTCAAGCACCACCGAATACTCCCTCCCGTCGTCAGGGACGAGCTTCGGGGCCGAAGCGGTGGATTTAAACGCCAGAGTTTTCTCAGTCGACAATGTCAAACTGGAATTTCTCAGAGGCTCCTCCAAAGGAATAAATTTCCCAGGAGTACGGTCTGAGGCTGTCGCGCATAGGCCACATAGCGTGGCGATGGCAACAGTGCTAACGATACGTTGCATTCTGATTGGTTTTATTTTTAGAAATTGTACTCGTAGTGAATCAAGCGCAAAGTTAGGACAAATTCCCGTAATTTCCAAACAATTAACTAAGAATAACAAAAGGCCGCGCCTGGTGGGCGCGGCCTTCGTTATCGGGGGATGGGGGGGGATTACTTGACGGTTACCTTGAAGGTGGCGTCGGCGATGGTGACGACGTATACGCCGGTGGCGGCGGGCACGGTCATCGAGGCGGTGCCTTCGCCGGTGTAGATCAGCATACCGGCGGCGTTGTAGACGTTGACGGGCATGCCGGCGGCGTTGGCGATGGCGATTTCGCCGATCTGGCCGTAGGCGGCGGGCTGGCCGGCGCCGAGGCCTTCGAGGCCGGTGAAGTCAGCGGATGCCATAACCGGTGCGCTAAGGCCGCGGTTGTAGACAACGGATACCTCGTAGGTGTACGAGCCGTCGGCGTCGAGGTTGTCAACGTATTCGGCCTGTGCCCATGTGTTGGCAAGCATCTCGCTGTTGCGGGTCACGTTGTAGCCCTCGACCTGGAGCTGCTCGAGGCCGGCGGGGGTGAAGGTGATGTCGTCAAGGAGGATGAACGCGCCAGAGTAGCCGTAGTGGCGGATGCCGACGAACTGCACGCCTTCGGGGATTTCGAAGGTGAACTCATGCCACTCGCCGGGAGCGTACCAGCCGTGATCCTCGAAGTTCTGGAAGCTGTAGTAATCGTTGTCGGTGTACGATACGATGATTGCGAAGCTGTTGCGGAAGTCGTCGCTCAGAGACTTAGCCCAGAACGAGAGGGTCTGAGCCTTGCCGCTCAGGCGCGGGAGGATGAGGACGTCATTGGCCTGGTATTCGCTGTTGGGGTGCGTAATCATGGCCATGAGGGTCTTGTCGCCGCTGTGGGCGTTGAAGATGGTGGGATAGTTGGCAAATGCGTCGATTGACATATCGGCCACGAACCAGCCGTAGTGGCCGTACTCCTGGAGGGGCCATCCGGACACGTTGAGGGCAGCGACGGGCTCGTTGTCGAGGTCAAGGTTGATCATCTGGCCGATCTTGGCGAGGTTGGTCCAAGGCTGGTCGAATTCCTCCATGTCGTAAGTTAGGGAAGAGGTGTTCACGGGAACAGGCGGAGCTTCGCAAGCAACGGTGATGTTATGCTTCTCGT
>CAMWUM010000229.1 GCA_947177435.1 uncultured Muribaculaceae bacterium | reverse complement strand
GTACTGTGCGCAGCTCCGACAGATTTGTCCGCGCATCGTTCTTCGACAAGAATGTAAAGCACGTTAACGACGCTAACACCGGCCTGGCCGTTATCCGCAGCATACTCAACAATGTGTCAGTGCCTTTTAAGTACGACCTTGGTGACAAGAACCTCAGCCAAACCCAATGGCGCAGCTTCGCCAACATACGCGACCGCCAATACTACTTTGAGACCGTGACTGGCCTGGGTTGCTACTACGTCGACCTGAATAAGGTCAACCTCAAGCCCGGCGCCCCTGTGCTCTACTTCGAGACCGGCAATGCAGACCTTGCAGTAGGTGATATCACCTCGCAGATGGTGCCCAGCAAGCCGTTCACTCCGATGTATTGATTTGAAGAATTTTTATAGGGATAGCCTCGGGACCTTTCAGGGCCTCGAGGCTGCTTTGCGGATTTCAATAAGTGTGAATCATTTATACCGTAAAGCTATTTTTTTACCATGTTTTACGATGCGCGCAATCACTGCGCCCTCGTTTGATTATAAAGAGTGTCGCAGATGGAAAACCTATCGCCGGCGCTAAATTTTTTTATTTTGCCTGATAGGTGATGGTTATGTTGAAAAAAATGTCTAATTTTGCAGTCAAATTTGCGGCCAGTACGTTTCCTTGCCGCCAAATGCCAATAGAGTAACCGTTTATGAGGATAAAGAGGCTACTGTTGATATTCACGCTGCTCGTCGGGTGTGTCATCCCGAGCCGAGCCATTTCGTTCAATCTCGACTCTATCGCCGCCTGGGGCAAATTCCCCAGGTTCTGTGTCAACACCTACCGGTGGGGTGACCATTTCTTCAACGGCTACGACACCACGTATGTCACCGGTACGGGCTACAAGTTCAATATCAAGGCTAAGTCAGACTCGTCGATCGATTATTACAACTTCGATATGCCCAACGAAATGCGTATGCGCATGGCCTCCCAGCCGTCAACCTCGGCCGGCATATGGCTCACGTACATGGCAGTGTCGGTGGGCTACGACAAGAATTTCAGCAATATTTTCGGTTGGACCGGACATGACAAGCAGCAGCTCTCGTTCGAGTTTAACTGCAGTCTTTTTGCCTGCAACCTCTACTATATTGACAACAAGGGTGGCATGCAGATATTAAGATTCGGGCGCAAAGGCGCTACCTATAATCCTGGCATCTCATTCCACGGGGCTAATTCCAGGGTATTCGGCCTCGATGCCTACTATTTTTTCAATCACAAGAAATACTCCCAGGGTGCGGCTTTCAGTTTCAGTCGAGTGCAGCAAAAGAGCCAGGGCTCGTTTTTCGCCGGCTTCTCTTACTCAAATCATGACTGGCGCTTCGACTTCTCACGTCTGCCGGACTATATGAAAGCCTCCCTGCCATCCGACTGGATTGGCTACGTATATTCGGCCCGCACACGTAACTATGCTCTGAAAGTAGGATACGGCTACAACTGGGTTTTCGCTCCCGGATGGTGTCTTTGCGCGCATGCTTCGCCGGTATTTGGTTGGAAAAAAGGCTATATCAACAACCCCAATGTTGTGAAAAACACCTTCGCCTTATCAAGCGTAGGCAAGCTTTCAGTGGTCTGGAATCACAAGCAGTGGTTTGCCGGAATGGTTGGAAGCATCAATCTTGACCTGATTTACGACAAGGTATCCACCTTCGAAAACGGTACAGGCTCACTCATCGTATCGGCAGGCTACCGCTTCAATCTCTGGTAATATGGATATTTCCAAACTGATAGATATGGCGCGGAGTCTCGGCATGGACGAGCGTGCGCGTTTGCTGGAGTTTTATGCCGACAGGCTCAGTCAGGAGGACAAGGATTTGGTGCTCCCGCTTGTGGGCGCATTCTCATCGGGCAAGTCCTCGCTTATAAATGCTCTGATTGGCAAGCCGGTGCTGGATGTCGGTGCCGATCCCACCACCTCATCAATAATAGAGGTGCGCCTCAGTCCATCGATACTGTTGGTTGATACCCCGGGCATGCTCTCGGGAAAGGCTGAGCACCAGATGGCCCTGGCCGATTACATGGCCAACGCCGACGCAATCCTGATGGTAGTGGATGTGCAGCCCCTGCTGGACAAGGCCACTACGGAGGGCGTCAAGCAGTTTGTCGAGGCTTCGCGGCTCAGCGGCCGTCCTATCTACGGTGTACTCGCCAAGTGTGAGTCAAAGAGCTCCGCGGAGATTGAGCAGGCCAAGGAATACTTGCGTACCCAGGCCGGCATTGATTTTGCCGACGTGGTGGCCGTGTCGGCAAAGACCGGCTGGTTGGATGAGTTCAACTCATTGTTAGACAACTTGCAAAGTAAGAAAAACGAAATAGTGGACCGGGCCGTTGAGGAACGTGTCAGGGCTGTGGCCCGCGATATGGCGAGCGACATCAACGCGCTGCTGCGCGAGTCGGCCTCGCTTGGCGATCTCGACGATGCCATAGGTCGCGCGCAAGCCAGGTTGCGCTCCATATATCGCAACATTGACACCCTGCTGGCCGATATGGCGCAGAAGGTGCAGGACGATGCCGACGAAGCATGCCGGGAGTTCAAGTCAATCGTTGCGACCCAACTTAACGGCATCGTCACAACCAAAGGCCGCAACGCCGACCAAGCGGTGTACGAGGCGGCGAACTCAACGGGCGCCATGGTGATGGAGACTTACCAGCGCAGGATTATTGACGACTTGCTGGCCATGGCTCGCCAGCGGCAGGAAAAGTTGGACGGCGTGCCTATGTCGGCGCTCGAGTCGATGGCTTTTGTAGAGAAATGCTTCAACGGCTTCACTTATGATATTGACCTGTCAGAGGCCGGACACGAAAACGATAAAACGATTGGCAAGGCGGTGGTGATGGCTGCAGCTGTGGCCGCTGCGATAGCCTCCTGGGGCTCGGCCTCGCCCGCAGTGGCCGGCGCGGCCAAGGGCGCCAGCGCCACAAGCAAGGCGATGCGGCTCGCCAAGTTCGCTCTTGATGTCAAGACTCGCGCCGATGCCATGGGCATCGTAAGTGATAAACTCGGCCGGCGCGTAGGAGTAAAGCGCGGCCTTGTAGAGACGTCGGTAGGGTGGGTGACCGAGTGGCATGCCAAGTCGGTGCGCTTGCGGGCCATCAACGACTATATCGACGAGTCGCTCCTACCGCAATTCCGCCCCCAACTTCTCAATGCCGGGCAAATGATTGTGCGTCAGGCCTCAACGCTTCTCCGCGACGAGGCCTCCGCCGTGACAGGAAGCCTTGAGCGCTCGCTGCGCGACCTGCGCGGTGCCATGGCAGGCCACAAAGACGACTACTCTGAACGCATGGCTATGTACCGTGAGTACGCCAGCCAACTCAGTGAAATGCAAATCCACTGACCATGAGCGACAAAACCAACATATTTGCCGCCTTCCAGGATAAAAAGGCCAAGGTGCGCAGCATGGCGGATGCTGCATTATCCTCCGGCTTGATCAGTAATGAAACGTTTGCCGAAATCGTAGAAAAGGTGGAAAGCGACGTGCTTACCATCGGCATCATCGGCCAGACCAACAGTGGCAAGTCCACGTTTCTAAATGCCCTCCTTTTTGGTCGTCCCGTGCTTCCCATATCTTCTACGCCCATGACGGCCGGACTTACGGTTATCACTTACGGCGTGGATGCCGGGCTGTCAGTCGAGTTTTATTCCCATTATGAGTGGCAGGAAATAGTGGCGCTGTCGGACCGCACTGTCGGCGATGGCGATGATCCGCAATTGGTTTCGGCTGTGCGGGCTGCCAAGGAGATGGTGAAGGCCTCCGAGCCAATCACGGATGAATTGCCCGCGCTGTTAGGCGCGACTAAGGCAGACGACTTTCTGCATTTAGCCCAGTATGTTGGCGCCGGAGGACGCTATGTGCCTGTCGTAAAATATGTTAGGATTTTCTTGCCGTACGAGTGGC
>CAMWUM010000228.1 GCA_947177435.1 uncultured Muribaculaceae bacterium | reverse complement strand
CTTGACACCCTGCCCCAGTGGAATTTGCATCCTTTCAAGGCCTTATGCCTTAGTTCCTTGCGGAAAGGAAACGATATGCTGGCCGGCTCAAGACCGCTCGAAGCCACCTGGTAAAACAGTGGCGGAAAACTGTTGTAGTTATGCGCATCCACCACCGTCACGTCGTAGATGTTGTAATCAATATTTTTGGCGATATTCAGTCCGGCGAAGCCTCCGCCGATTATCACGATGTGCTGTTTTGTAGTCATAATATAATATTTTCTTAAATATCAACACTTAAAACCCAAAGAATGCTTGGAGTTTTAAGAAAAATTTCGTAACTTTGTCGTACAGGACGAATTGGGCGTCCTGTGAAGGATAGAAAATAATGAAATCTTAAATAATTAGCATTTGTCGCTATGAAGAAAACCAATCATCTGTTTAGGGCGCGATGGCTATTGCTGGCCATGGCGCTGCTTGGTGTGTTGGGCGCTAAGGCCCAGGACACGTGGTACTTGTTCGACTCATATTTGTATGATGGGGAGGCTCGGGCCACAATCGCCAATCCTGACGCTCAGGGCAATTACGTGTTCAAGTTTGCCCCGTCGGGATGTCGTGACAATAATTTCACGTTTGTGAATTCACCCAACCCGACTGCCGACCAGGAGACTGCCACGTTCATTGGCAGCGCCACGGGCAATGTCGCGGTATCGGCTCCGTCCGAGATTGAACTTGGCATGTCGAGCTATAATGACGCATACGGCGTGAGAAACATAATAGTCATTGAGGACGAATGGCTCGTAACCTTCAATCCCACAACGATGAAGGTGAAGTTTGAATACGCCATGCCGTCCACGCTTTACCTGTGTGACTATCAGATGTCATTCGCATCGGCCGAGCCCACGGCCGACGGCGTTTACCGCTTTCAGAATTTCGTCGTGACAGACGAGAATTATCCCCACTACGGATTTACCGACTCGGCACAGCCCGCAAACGCCAGGCTCGTGCTGGGCACGGTGCCTTATGCCGATGCCACAGCCAACAATAACCTCGTGGTCGCCGGCACCGGCGCCTCCGGCAAATGGGAATTCTCGCATTACGAGTCCATTAACCAGGAAGTCGGGTCGTTTGAAATCCCTGCCGGCATCGCATTCGACTGCGAACTCAACTGGTACGACAAGACCGTGGTGTTCACCCCTGCAGGCGGAAGCGGCCCCGTCGACCCGGACGATCCCATCACGGCTCCGTCGACGCTTTACTTGGTCGACTACAACAAATCGTTCGGGCACGCAGAGAATGACGGCAACGGCGTGTTCGTATTTGAGGCCGTCGAAGTAGAGTACAATCAGTACCCCTACTATGGCTTTGCCAACGGCTCCAACCCGCGCACGGCGAGCATCATCGTGGCCTCTGACACCGGCACTGACAATGTCAATGTCGAGTTGGGCGAAGAGTACCCGATAGCCCTCTCAGACTGGGCATCGATTGACGGCATGGTGGGCAGCTTCATCATCACCCCCGGCATTTATGACATCCGCCTTGATTGGGATGCCAAGACCGTGAAATTCACCGAGCCCGTGATTGAGGCTCCGGAAGTACTGTATGTTATTGACTATCAGACATCGTTCGGCAGTGCCATCAACAATGGCGACGGCGTGTTTGAGTTTGAAGACATCGTGCTCACCTCCAGCTATCCGTATTACGGCTTCGCGCCTGCCGCGACTCCCAACTCCGCACCCTGGGCCATCGGCACTAAGGATTACGCCACAGCCTCGGCTGCCGGCGCGCACGCCTACAACATAGAGGTAGAGTATGGCGAGGAATACGCCTGGACATTCACCACACCCCAGGCCATGTACGATGAGATTGCCTCGTTCGTGCTCGGCTCGAATCCCGTCAACATAACCCTCGACTGGAACAAGGGCACAGTCGTGTTCAGCGTCAAGCCCCCCGAGCCGCTCGATCAGCCGGCGCGCCTCTATGCCACCGACACCTACCTCGAGGATCAGCTCGGCGTATGCTCCAACAACGGCCAGGGCCTGTACAGCATGGTCGTAGACGTGGACAAGAGCAGTACGATCGTGGTGTTCACCAGCGATCCCGACTTTAAGAACGCCAATGGCGAGACCATCTACTACGGCACTCCGGATAACAAGGTAAGCAACGTAGAGTTTGAAACTGAATACGATCTGGTGGTCACTGACTATGCCACCGTATGGGGCGATGCCACCGGCCTGGTGCTGACTCAGGGCCGCTATAAGATCGATCTCGACTTCGTGGCCGCCAAGATGGTGGTGCACGACATAGCCCGCGGCGACGTATGGACCATACCAGAGACCCTGGGCATGTACACTGACGAGATGACGCAAGTGGCCATGGCCGAGCAGACGGCGGATGGCGTGTTCGAATTCAGCAACGTCGTGCTCGACAAGCCGACCAACGTCGTATTCACCGACAACCCCACCAGCGCCGGCAAGTTCTTCGGTTCAAGCATGAAGGGCGAGCGCAGCGTCGAGGTCAAGAACTTCCGTACATACGAGCTCTACATCCCCACCTACCAGGAAATCTACATCGACGGCCTGGCAGGCTTCATGCTGCCTGCCGGCACGTGGAGCGTCAAGGTGGATATGAACGAGAAGAACGCTTCGTTTACAGATCCCGCAGCCGTCTACTATCCCGAGCAGCTTGACGCCGTAGTTGACGGACAGGCCACCTCCAACCAGGCCGAGGGCAACGGCACTTACATCTGGAAGCTGACGCTGGCCCAGGAGTCGACGCTCACATTTGCCGACCCGCTCACCGGCCGCGTATACGGCTCTCCCGCCCAGGCTGCCATCGAGACCGGCGTTGAGTATCCCGCCAGCGAGCTTGCCGCCGATGCCCTGCAGGCCTTCACCGTGCCCGCCGGCACATGGGAGGTAGTGTTTGACCTGGCCAAGGGCACGATCATATTCTACGAGTATCAGGTCATCACGCTGGTCGACAGCACGATGAAGGACGGCGACAAGTTCTACTCCTACTTCGGCGCCGGCACCGACCCCGTTATGACGCTCACCTTCTCGGGCAACCCGTACACCATCGCCAGCGCATACCTGGCCATCGGCAGCTACGTGCCCGGCCAGACCCAGAGCACCGACACCTGCACGGTTGAGAAGCTGCAGGTATATCGCTCTGGCAATACCCTCTTCACCTCATTCGCCGGCGCTGCCCGCACGCTCCCCGAGGGTGCCCAGCCAAAGGCTACGGTCGTGATTAACACCATCAAGAGCGTGCACGGACTGCTGATTGACACCGAGGCTATTGAAGGTCTGCCCGCCGGCTCGCTGATGTTCACCTTTGACTTCGAGGAGTTCCAGCCCATCGCCATCGAGAGCAAGCTGCTCAATGCCGAGGGCGAGGCTGTCGATGCTATCAACATCGACGAAATGGAAGCCATCACCCTGATGGTCAAACCTTACAGCCTGATCACCTTCGACGGCGTGACCCTCACATCCAATGACGCGTCAGTATCCCTCAATTGGGAGGCCGGAGAAGAAGATGCCGACGGCTACACGCCCATCGTCGCCACCGTGCCCATGGCCATCCGAGGCACCGGCGCATGGACCTTGGCCCTGGCCAACCTCAACGTTGACGACAACACCGGCAGCCACGGTGAGGAAGTAGGCTACGCCATCGAGAGCCTCGTGCATCCGGCCGGCGTAGTGACGGCCGACCCGGAGAACGGCACCACTGTTGACGCCCTGCGCGACATCACCCTCACTTGGGGCCACGCTCTGGTGAAGTCTGTCGGATACGCAGGCGCCGCCGAGCCCGCTCTCGAGGTGACAAGCGCCGACGGACAGGCCATCCCGGCCACCCTGATGGTGCTCTCCACCCTCGACGACAACCAGATGGTAATCCACATCGACAGCGAGATTGTCGAGGCCGGCACCTACACCGTGGCC
>CAMWUM010000227.1 GCA_947177435.1 uncultured Muribaculaceae bacterium | reverse complement strand
CACCAGAAGCTCGTCAACCCCGCCAACAAGCGCCTGCTCGACATCATCGTCGTAGGCACCGGCCTGGCAGGCGGCTCGGCCGCAGCCACCCTCGGCGAGCTCGGCTTCAACGTGCTCAACTTCTGCATCCAGGATAGCCCCCGCCGCGCACACTCGATCGCCGCACAGGGCGGCATCAACGCAGCCAAGGATTACCAGAACGACGGCGACTCCGTATATCGCCTCTTCTACGACACCATCAAGGGCGGCGACTTCCGCAGCCGCGAGGCCAACGTTTACCGTCTGGCCGAGGTGTCTAACAATATCATCGACCAGTGCGTGCAGCAAGGCGTGCCCTTCGCCCGCGAATACGGCGGCCTGCTGGCCAACCGCTCGTTCGGCGGCGCACAGGTATCCCGCACTTTCTACGCCAAGGGCCAGACCGGCCAGCAGCTCCTGCTCGGCGCATACTCGTCGCTCAACCGCCAGATCCAGAAGGGTCAGGTCAAAAGCTTCAACCGCCGCGAGATGCTCGACATCGTGCTCATTCCCGACAAGGACGGCGTGAAGCGCGCACGCGGCATCATCGTCCGCAACCTCATCACCGGCGAAATCGAGCGCTACGCCGCCCACGCCGTGGTGCTCGCCACCGGCGGCTACGGACGCGCCTTCTTCCTCTCGACCAACGCCATGGGCTGCAACGGCTCTGCCGCCATCCAGGCCTTCAAGAAGGGCGCCTACCTGGCCAACATCGCCTTCACCCAGATCCACCCCACCTGCATCCCCGTGCACGGCGAAGACCAGTCCAAGCTCACCCTCATGTCGGAGTCGCTCCGCAACGACGGCCGCATCTGGGTGCCCAAGAAGAAGGAAGACGCTGAGGCCATCCGCGCCGGCAAGCTCAAACCCACCGACATCCCCGACGAAGACCGCGACTTCTACCTCGAGCGCCGCTACCCCGCATTCGGCAACCTCTGCCCCCGCGACATCGCCAGCCGCGCCGCTAAGGAGCGCTGCGACGCCGGCTACGGCGTAGGCACCGGCAACGCCGTATACCTCGACTTCAAGTACGCCATCGAGCGCCTGGGCGAGGACGTCGTGCGCGACCGCTACGGCAACCTCTTCGACATGTACCAGATGATCTCTGATGACAACCCCTACCACACCCCCATGATGATCTTCCCCGCAAGCCACTACACCATGGGCGGCATCTGGGTTGACTACGAGCTCCAGACCTCTGTCAAGGGCCTCTTCGCCATCGGCGAGTGCAACTTCTCTGACCACGGCGCCAACCGCCTCGGCGCTTCGGCTCTGATGCAGGGCCTGGCCGACGGCTACTTCGTGCTCCCCTACACCATGCAGAACTATCTGAGCGACCAGATCAGCGTGCCCCACTTCAAGACCGACGCTCCCGAGTTTGACGAGGCAGAGAAGGCCGTGCGCGCACGCATCGAGAAGCTCATGAACATCCGCGGCACCAAGAGCCCCGACCAGATCCACAAGAAGCTCGGCCACGTGATGTGGAACCTCGTAGGCATGGGCCGCACCCTCCAAAGCCTCGTAAAGGCCCTCGAAGAGATCGAGGAGGTGCGCAAAGAGTTCTACTCTGACCTCCGCATCGTAGGCGAGGCTTACGACCTCAACACCGAGCTCGAGAAGGCTCTCCGCCTCGAGGATTTCATCCTCATGAGCCGCATGATGGCAATCGACGCCCTCAACCGCAACGAAAGCTGCGGCGCCCACTACCGCGAAGAGTACCAGCTGGCCGACGGCGAGGCTATGCGCCGCGACGACGAGTACATGTACGTCAGCTGCTGGAAATACACCGGCGACACCGAAAAGCCCATCCTGCTCAAAGAGCCCCTCAACTACGAGGCCATCAAGGTGCAGACCCGCAACTATAAGTCGTAACCTATTAACAACCTGACATCAATGGAAAATACTATAAGCGTCAACCTCAAAATCTGGCGTCAGCGCGGTCCCAAGGAAAAAGGCGGCTTCAAGATGTACCACCTTGACGGCGTATCGACCGGCAGCAGCTTCCTCGAAATGCTCGACATGCTCAACCAGCAGCTCGTCGAAAACGGCGACGAGCCCGTGGTGTTTGACAACGACTGCCGCGAAGGCATCTGCGGCATGTGCTCGCTCTACATCAACGGCCACCCCCACGGCCCCGTGCAGGGCATCACCACCTGCCAGCTCCACATGCGCAAGTTCAAGGACGGCGAGACCATTACCATCGAGCCCTGGCGCTCGGCCGCTTTCCCCGTAATCCGCGACCTCATGGTCAACCGCAACGCCTTTGACCAGATCCAGCAGGCCGGCGGCTACGTGTCGTTCAACTGCGGCGGCGCGCCCGACGCCAACTCAACCCCCATCTCCAAGGAAGTGGCCGACGTGGCCATGGACTCCGCCACCTGCATCGGCTGCGGCGCCTGCGTAGCAGCCTGCAAGAACGGTTCGGCCATGCTCTTCGTCTCGGCTAAGGTAAGCCAGTTCGCCCTCCTGCCCCAGGGCCAGGTAGAGCGCAAGCGCCGCGCCCGCGCCATGGTCAAGAAGATGGACGAGCTCGGCTTCGGCAACTGCACCAACACCGGCGCATGCGCAGCCGAATGCCCCAAGAGCATCCCCCTGAGCAACATCGCCCGCCTCAACCGCGAGTTCATCAAGGCCAAGTGCGCCGAATAAGCGCCCAGCCACCCACAAAAAAAGCTGCCCTCCCAGGCAGCTTTTTTATTTATCCTTATTATTATGGAGCCACGGCGGGACGCAGCCGAATGCCGACAAAACAACAGGGCCCTCCGGATGGAGGGCCCTGCATATTGTGTGCCTATTGGATTATTTCACGCGGTCGTAGTGCACGGTCACTTTTACCTTGACATTCTCCGCTACTACCTGAGAAATCTGGGTCTTACCATCCTCAGCATATACGCGCTGCAAGATGTTGCCGAGACACTCGTAGCTGAGACCGATATTGTTAGTGTCCATGCCACGGAACTGTATCTTGAAAGCCTGATCGATGTCGCCGGCCTTCAGAGTAATCATACCTTTATCGACAGAGAAGTCGCCAACATTTGACACGTTCTCGCTGATCTTGGCGGTAACCTTATCGCCTTCGAAGGCAAGCTCAGTAACGGTCACCAGACCCTCCTGTGCGACCTCGACCCAGCGGCCGCCGGTCATCAGAGCCTTATCCTCGGGGTTAACTACGGTGTAGAAGATGTAAGACTTGTCGTCTTCGCCACGCTTCCAATTACCCTGCAGAGACTCGGAGGTTACCTGAGGGTACTGGGGATCGTCGTCATCGTCGCAGCTGACCATAGGTACGGCCAAAACGAGCATGAGCACGGACAGAACGACCCAGTTAAGCAATTTTTTCATAAGATTATAGTATTTAGTTTTAGGCATTAGGTTTTTCTGACGCAAAGTTAGCGCAATTTTTTATATAAAACCCCTACAATACCACGAATTAATATATTTTAACGCGTTAAAAAACCAAAGCGCCGCCCTAATTTAGGTGGCGCTTCGGTTTTTAAGATGAAAAAGTTGTTGTTGCTATTTTTCGTGGCGCTGCTTTTGCAGGCGTTTGGTGAAATCGCGCTCCACGCTCTTGAGCTGCACGAGCTGGCGTGGGGTGAGCACGTCCTTGATGCGCTCGAAGCAGTCGATTTCGATTTTGGACTCTTTGCCTTTGAGCATGAATAGCTGGCGTGCGGCCTCGGTGTACTCCTCGTCGGCGAAGTCGGCATCCTCAGCCAGATATTTCTGCTCGATCTCTCGGGTCTGCTGAGAAATGGCTGCGAGCTCGTCGTCCATCTGGTCATACGCGGCGAAGAACGGCCCCTGCTGCTCGTCGGTGAGGTGGAGCATGCGGATGAGGTACTTGTGCTTGAAGTCGCGGTACTGCTGCATCCACTCGGAGCGCTGCTCGGTTGTGACTTCGCCCCGGGGCTGACGCTGGGCTG
>CAMWUM010000226.1 GCA_947177435.1 uncultured Muribaculaceae bacterium | reverse complement strand
CCCACCGACATCGAATCCGCCCTCGACATCGCCCTCACCCTCCTGGAGTAAGTCGGACTCGCGTGAAAAATTATGTTAATTTGGTTGGGGGATTGGCGGAGATTTCGTAACTTTGCGGGCGAAAATGAATGTGGAGAAATTTGGCTGCTTGCGACCACACAAAAAAATGCTAAAACCGCATCTTGCGCTTGGTTTTATTGCTTGTGCAGCTGATACCGCTTCATCCTTGACTGACAACAATAAAACTCTAAAGCAAATGCATTACCTTTTTACTTCCGAATCGGTGTCTGAGGGCCATCCCGACAAGGTGGCCGACCAGATCTCTGACGCCATCCTCGACGCGTTCCTGGCCTACGATCCGCAGTCGCACGTGGCCTGCGAGACGCTGTGCACCACGGGCCAGGTGGTTGTGGCCGGCGAGGTCTCGAGCCGCGCCTACATCGACATCCCCGGCGTGGCCCGCGAGACGATCAACAAAATCGGCTACGACAGGGCTGACCTGCAGTTTGACGGCAACTCGTGCGGCGTGCTTTCGGCCATCCACGAGCAGAGCGAGAACATCGCCCGCGGCGTGTCGCGCCAAGAGCCTGAGGAGCAGGGTGCCGGCGACCAGGGCATGATGTTCGGCTACGCCACCAACGAGACTCCGATGCTGATACCGCTGTCGCTGGCCCTGAGCCACGCGCTGGTGCGCGCTCTGGCCGACATACGCCGCGAGGGAGCGCAGATGACCTACCTGCGTCCCGACTCGAAGAGCCAGGTGACTGTGGAGTACGACGAGAACGACCGCCCCGTGCGCATCGACACTATCGTAGTATCGACACAGCACGACGAATTCATCCTGCCCTCCGAGACCGTGACGCAGGAGGAGGCCGACCGCATGATGCTCGAGCAGATACACCGCGACGTGCGCGACATCGTAATCCCCATGGTAAAGAGCCGCATGCCGGCCGACCTGCAGCCTCTGCTGGGTGACGACATCAAGCTGTACGTCAACCCCACGGGCAAGTTTGTGATCGGCGGCCCTCACGGCGACACTGGCCTGACTGGCCGCAAGATAATCGTGGACACCTACGGCGGCCACGGAGCCCACGGCGGCGGCGCCTTCTCGGGCAAGGATCCCTCAAAGGTTGACCGTTCGGCAGCCTACGCAGCCCGCCACATGGCCAAGAACCTAGTGGCCGCCGGCGTGGCCGACCGCGCTATGGTGCAGGTGGCATACGCCATCGGCCGCCCCGACCCTGTGAGCATCTGCGTCAACACTTACGGCACGGCCCACGTCGGCCTCACCGACGCCGAGATTTCGGCCAAGGTGGCCGCGCTGCCTTGCTTCGACATGCGCCCGCACGCTATCGAGAAGCGCCTGAAGCTGCGCCATCCCATTTACCTTGAGACCGCCGCGTATGGCCACGTGGGCCGCACGCCTCAGACGGTGACCAAGCATTTCCGTTCGCTCTCGGAGGGAGACAAGGAGGTGGAGGTCGAGCTCTTCACTTGGGAGAAGCTCGACGCCGTGGACGAAATCAAAAAAGCGTTTGGGCTATGACTGTCGGTGTGATAGTGGCCATGGGCAAGGAGTTGGCCCTGCTGCTCGACATCCTCGAGGCTCCGGCCAAGACCGAGGCCAAGGGCTATGAGTTCCACGTCGGCGAGCTTGGCGGCCACAAAGTGGTGGCCATGCAGTGCGGCATCGGCAAGGTCAACTCCGCCATCGGCGCCACGGCCATGATCGAGGCGTTTGCCCCCGACTGCGTAATCAACAGTGGCGTGGCCGGCGGCACGGGCGCAGCAGGCATCCTCGACCTGGTGCTTGCCAGCCGCATAGCGTACCATGACGTCTGGTGTGGCCCCGGCACCGAGTGGGGCGAGGCTGCGGGCTGTCCGCGCTTCTTCCCCGGCCCCGAAGGCTGCGAGGAGCTGGCAGCCAGCCTTGGCGCTAAGGCCGGCCTGATTGCCTCGGGCGACATATTCGTAAGTCGCGAGCAGGACGTGGAGCGCATTCTGGCGCTCTACCCCGAGGCCATCGCCGTCGACATGGAGAGCGCGGCCATCGCCCAGGCCTGCTGGCTCAAGGGCGTGCCGATGATGTGCCTGCGCGTGGTGAGCGACACCCCGGGGCAGGCCGACAATATCTCGCAGTACGCCAACTTCTGGGACGACGCCCCACGCCACACCTTCTCGGCGGTCAAGCGGCTGATCATGCAGCTCGGCAAATAGCCATTTTGACAAATTGATCTTATGGAAAAAATCGCAAGCTTCACCATAAACCACCTCACGCTCATGCCCGGCATCTACGTGTCGAGGCGCGACGTGACGCCCTCAGGTGACGAGCTCACGACATTCGACGTGCGCATGACCGCCCCCAACCGCGAGGCCGCCATCTCGCCCGAGGCGCTCCACACCATCGAGCACCTGGCCGCCACCTACCTGCGCAACCATCCCGAGTGGGCGTCGCGTGTTGTGTACTGGGGCCCGATGGGCTGTTGCACAGGCTCGTACCTGATCATGCAGGGGCGCCTCGAGTCGGCTGATATCGTCGAGCTGATGCGTGAGACGTTCCGCTTCATCGCCGACTATGAGGGCGACGTGCCCGGCGCCACCGCCCGCGACTGCGGCAACTACACATTCATGGACCTGCCGGCCGCAAAGGCCGCGGCCCGCAAATATCTTGACACCACGCTCGAGCGCATTACGCCCGACCGCCTGAAATATCCACTCTAACACCCACAGACAATGGCACTTAAATGCGGCATAGTCGGACTCCCCAACGTGGGCAAGTCCACACTTTTCAATTGCCTTTCGAGCGCGAAGGCCCAATCGGCCAACTTCCCGTTCTGCACCATCGAGCCCAACGTCGGCGTCATCTCCGTGCCCGACGACCGGCTCACCAAGCTCGTGGAGATGTGCGCCCCCAAGTCGGTGGTGCCCGCCACGGTCGAGATTGTCGACATCGCCGGCCTGGTCAAAGGCGCCAGCAAGGGCGAAGGCCTGGGCAACAAGTTCCTGGCCAACATCCGCGAGACTGACGCAATTCTCCACGTGCTCCGCTGCTTTGACGACGACAACGTAACCCACGTCGACGGCTCGGTCGACCCCGTGCGCGACAAGGAGATAATCGACGCCGAGCTCCAGATCAAGGACCTCGAGACCGTCGAGTCACGTCTGGCCAAGACCCTCAAGCAGGCCCAGACCGGCGGCGACAAGACCGCCAAGCTGCAGGCCGGCGTGCTCCAGCGCTACCAGGAGGCTCTGAGCCAGGGTCTGCCCGCCCGCTCGGTCACGCTCGAGACGCCTGACGAGCAGAAATTTGCCAAGGAACTCTTCCTGCTCACCAACAAGCCGGTGATGTACGTGTGCAACGTCGACGACGCTTCGGCGGCAACCGGCAACGCCTACGTCGAGGCCGTGCGCGAGGCCATCAAGAACGAGAATGCCGAGCTGCTCATCGTGGCCGCGCAGACCGAGAGCGACATAGCCGAGCTCGACACATACGAGGAGCGCCAGGAATTCCTCAACGAAATAGGCCTCGAGGAGTCAGGCGTGGCTCGCCTCATACGCGCCGCCTATGCACTGCTCGACCTGCAGACCTACTTCACGGCAGGCGCTGACGAGTGCCGCGCCTGGACGTTCCGCCGCGGCATGAAGGCTCCGCAGTGCGCCGGCATCATCCACACCGACTTCGAGAAGGGCTTCATCCGCGCCGAGGTCATCAAGTACGACGATTACGTCGCCCTGGGCGGCGAGACCGCCGTGAAGGACGCCGGCAAGCTCTCCGTCGAAGGCAAAGAGTACGTGGTCCAAGACGGCGACATCATGCACTTCCGCTTCAACGTCTAATCCCCATCCAATGCCGCGCGCGCGGGCCCATGCCTGCCCGCCCGCGCGGGCCCCTTTAACAAACGGCTAGGTCTATGGCTCTGCCGATAAACAAAGAAGATTTTCTTAA
>CAMWUM010000225.1 GCA_947177435.1 uncultured Muribaculaceae bacterium | reverse complement strand
GAAAGGAAGTGGGGGAGTTCACCGGCATAGACGCGGCGCATGGCGTCGTTGGCCGGGCCTGCGCATTGGTGGGAGTAGGTCATGTTGGCCAGGCGGTCGGCGAGCTTTACGAGCGGAGCGTATGGCGTGGAGCGGATGCCTTCGTAATAGTGGTCGTTGGCCCGTTCTGCGCGTGTTCGTCCTTTCTCGTTGGTGAGGGCGTACGCGATCTCCGTGGCCATCACAGCATGCTCTTCATCAAAAAAACCGCGTGCGAGGGCGAGAACATCATTATATGTGAGCCGCGCATCCTCGATTGAGTCGTGGAAGTAAGCGCCAAACATGAGCGGGGCTGCGTCCTCGGAGCAAGCGCACACTTCGGACCCGTGCTTGGCCACGAGGTCGGCCACCATGTCGAGGTGGTACCAGTAGGGATGGGTCTTGTCGTACTTTTGATTGACACCGTCGTGGATGCCATGGGCGAGTTCGCGTATCTGCGCGATGGCCTGCGACTGCGAGGTAAGGGCCTGTTCAAAATCTGCTTTTTCCATAATCTGCGCATTTATATGGCAAAAGTACGAAAAAATTGCTACCTTTGCACCTATAATTATATAAATTATTTGCTCGTGAAGAAAAAAGTGTTTGTTTCCGGCTGTTACGACATGCTCCACTCGGGCCATGTGGCATTTTTCCGCGAGGCTGCCAAGTACGGCGACCTCTACGTCGGCATCGGCTCGGACGAGACGATACGTCGGCTCAAGGGGCACGACACTATATATTCCGAGAAGGAGCGCCTGTATATGGTCAAGGCCATACGCTACGTCACCGATGCTTACATCAACACCGGCTCGGGCATGCTCGACTTTGTGGAGGTGATGGACCGGGTGCAGCCCGACGTCTTTGTGGTGAACACCGACGGTGGCTCGCAGGTGAAGCGCGACTTGTGCAAGGCTCGCGGCATTGAGTACGTGGAGCTGCAGCGCGTGCCCGAGCAGGGATTGCAGGCGCGATCTACCACTGCGCTGCGCACGGGCGACACGTGCCGCCTGCCGTACCGTATAGACTTGGCCGGCACTTGGCTTGACCAGCCTTATGTGAGCGAGCACGCTCCTGGCTGGGCCATAACCCTCTCGCTCGAACCCACTCACGCGTTTATGGAGCGTGGCGGAATGGCCACGTCGACGCGCAATGTCGCTCGCCAACTGTGGCCTTACGAGTTGCCGATGTACAACGAGAAGATGCTGGCGCGCCTGCTCTTCTGTTTTGAAAACTCGCCTGAGCGCCACGGTTATATCTCGGGCGCGCAGGATGCCATTGGCATCTGCGTCACCGGCCTTAGCCGCCATTATTACGACAATACTTACTGGCCCACAGAGATTGAGCAGTGCAAGGATCCGGACGTGCTCGATTGGCTGGAGAGCCACCTTTGCATCGTGCCGATGTTTCCGCGCCGTGCTGACTGCAACGTGCTGGATGGAAAGGATATAACTCCAGCCAAGGCCAAGGCGCTTGCCGACGCAGCCGACCGTTGTTGGCATGCCATTCTGGCCCTCGACCTCGACGGCATGGCCAAGGCATACGCCGACTCATTCGATGCGCAGGTGGCTATGTTCCCGGCCATGATGGCCGAGGGCGTAAGCGATTGGATTGACAAATTCCGAGGCAAGGCGTTGGCGTGGAAGATGGCCGGAGCCGGAGCCGGCGGTCACCTAATACTTGTTTACGACGGCGAGTTGCCTCTCGGCGCCCTCCCAATTAAGATACGAAGAAATTAACCATTAAATTATCCTATCAAATCAAAAACCATGGGAAAACTAATTGACAAAAAACTGCTGCTGCCGTTTATCCTCATCACGGCATGCTTCTCCCTATGGGGCTTCGCCAACGACATCACCAATCCGATGGTCGAGGCATTCTCCCGCATCTTCAATACAAGCGTCACGCAAGCCACATTGGTGCAGGTGGCCTTCTACGGAGGCTACTTCGCCATGGCCCTGCCGGCGGCATTCTTCTTGCGCAAGTATGACTATAAATGGGGCGTGCTTATGGGCCTTGGCCTGTACGCCATTGGTGCATTCCTATTCTTCCCCGCCAAGGCTACTGGCAACTTCTATCCGTTTTTGGCAGCCTACTTCATTATGACTTGCGGCCTGTCATTTCTTGAGACAAGCTGCAACCCATACATCCTCGTGATGGGTGACCACTCGAGTGCTACCCGCCGTCTCAACCTGGCGCAGGCGTTTAATCCCATCGGTTCGCTTTCGGGCATGTTCGTGGCTATGTACTGCATACAAAATCAGCTCGACCCAATAGATAAGGACTCGCGTGCGATGCTGCCGGTTAACCAGTTCGAGGCAGTAAAGGAGCACGACTTGTCAGTACTCATCGGTCCGTATCTTTTCATCGGCCTTGTAATCCTGGTGCTATTTCTTGTAATTTTCTTTATGAAGATGCCTAAAGAGGACGTAAAGGAATCGAAGGGCGGCAGTTCTGCTAGTGCCTCGTGGGGCAGGTTGTTGCGTAATCGCGAATACGTCTGTGGTGTTATCGCACAGTTCTTTTACGTGGGCGTGCAGATTATGTGCTGGACTTTTATCATCCAGTACGGCAAGCGCATCTTCATGGGCGAGGGCATAGCCGAGGGCGAAGCGTCGTCGATGGCACAGAAGTACAACATCATCGCCATGTGCCTATTCTGCTGCAGCCGATTTATCTGCACATTCCTGATGCGCTTTGTCAATGCCGGACGTCTGTTGGGCATCCTGGCCGTGGCCGGAGGCGCGCTGGTGTTGGGCGTAATATTCATCGACGGGCGCGTGGGCCTGTGGTGCCTGGTGTGCGTGTCGGCATGCATGTCGCTTATGTTCCCCACCATTTACGGTATTGCATTGGGCAAGGTGAGCATGGAAGACGCCAAGTTCGGTGCGGCTGGTCTGATCATGTCAATTCTTGGCGGTTCGGTGCTTCCTCCTCTGCAGTCGCTCATCATCGACCAAAAGACAGTGCTTGGGCTCCCGGCTGAGAACGCCTCATTTGTCGTTCCGTTCATATGCTTTATTGTTGTTGCGGTCTACGGATTTGTTATGGTCAAGCAAATACGTAGCTCTAATTAGCGCAAAATTGTAAGAAAAATGGTCGGAAATTGAGAAAAAATCGCTAACTTTTCGCACTTAAAAAACCAGGTACAATTTCAGACTTCATGATTCGCAAGACAATCGAGCAGGTGATGAGCGAAGACATGACGGGCATCTGGTCGCAGCTAACAGGCGACGAGAGGCGCGTAGTTATCGACAATTTCACCATACATAATTTCAAAAAAGGCGAACTTATCTATGCTGAGCACGATAAGCCGGAATTTCTCTGGACGCTGCTTGAGGGCAAGGTGAAGAAATACAAGGAGGGCCTAAACGGTCGCCAGCAGATACTGCGCCTGATACGTCCCGTGCAGTATTTCGGTTACCGCGCTTATTTCGCGGGCGAGCCTTACGTGTCAACCGCGCAAGCGTTTGAGGCGTCGGTGCTTGGTGCTCTGCCCCTGCCTGTGGTGGAGAAGATGATTCGCGAGAACAACAACGTAGCCTGGTTTTTTATCCACGAGCTCTCTCGTAACCTCGGCAACTCCGACTCGCGTATCGTCAACCTCACGCAAAAGCACATACGCGGCCGCCTGGCCGAGTCGCTGATGGTGCTCCGCGACAGTTACGGCTACGAGGACGACGGCATGACGCTGAAGATATATATGTCGCGTGAGGACTTGGCCAACCTCTCAAATATGACCACAAGCAATGCCATCCGCACCCTCTCGACTTTCGTGAACGAGAAGCTTATCGTGGTGGATGGCCGCAATATAAAGATACTCAACGAGTTTCTGTTACGTAAAATCAGTAAATTCGGTTAAATACCATGTCAACTCTTACCGAAGAAATACAGAAAAGGCGCACGTTCGCCATCATCTCGCACCCTGACGCCGGCAAAA
>CAMWUM010000224.1 GCA_947177435.1 uncultured Muribaculaceae bacterium | reverse complement strand
ATTGTAAAGTGGTACGACTACGGAAATATCCATCTTCTCTTATTTGCTAATACCCTGCAAAGTTACGAAAAAATGGGAATTTGCGAAAGTCTTGGGCGAAAAAATCGGCGTTGTAACGTCAAGATAGATAAATGTAACCTCGTGTGACGTGCGATAGCACCTTTTGTTACAATTAATTGCGGATTTTCGCCCCATGTGTCGTAACTTTGCATTGCAATCGAAACTCGACATATTGGGAATAAAACGATTACTAATCAAGAGCTATTTGAGAAAGGCCGCGCCGGTGATGGCGTGGCCTTTTCTTCTTTATGCCGGGAACGCGTACCCCCAATAAGCAACAATTTCAGTATTGTGTTTAGTTCTGCAGTACTACGTTGTTTTGGCTTTCGCGGGGTCGCATCTCGTATGAGGCGAGGGTGAGGGTGAAGCCCCAGTAGATGAAGCCGAGCGAGATGAGGAATGAGGTCATGAAGATGGTGGACTGGATGCCGCCCTCGATGAAGTAGTATCAGATTATGCACATCAGGATGCCGTTGATGATGCCGAGCCACCATAGGCGCCTGCCCGATACTGAGGCGGAAACGAACTCCTGGAATCCCCAGAATATAAAGATGAATGCCATGAAGTAGGGGAATACGGACATGGCCAACGTCACGTTGCGCACGAGCATGAAGCCCACAAGCATATTGATGACGCCTGCGGCGAGCCACCAGCCCCAGCCCTTAGGCCTGTCACCGGCCGACGATACGATTACCTGCACTACGCCGGTTGCGATAAGCAGCCAGCCAAACATGACTGAAGCCACGACATAGCCCGCTGCGGGCCATACCCAGTACGCGATGCCGCCAGCCATAAGCAGGATGCCTACTAACATCACCAGCCACCACATGCGCGACTGGCCAAAATGAGATTTCTTTAATGCTTCCATAATATTAAATAGTTAAAAGTTTAATTTAGCGTTTGTAAATAAAACAACCGGTGACGCGTTTGGTTCGCGCCGCCGGTCTTAGTGGGATTTTCGATTTGTTACTTAGCGATGAACTTCTTGCCGTCGCGGATGTAGAGGCCGGGGCGCAGCGGGCCTTCGACGCGGCGGCCGGTGAGGTCGTATGTCACACCCGTTTCGGTCGGAGCTATCAAACTTTCGACTCCCGAGCCTTCTGGGCCAGAGAGGTAGAAGTCCTTGATGCGGACGGTGTGGGTGTATGATTCCCAGTACCAGTCGGTGACGAGGAAGATGAGGTTGACACGCGACAGGTCGAAGGGCTCGCCATTGTGGTCGGCATAATTGGTGTAGGCCAGGTCGGCTAGCTGGAGTACAACTTTCGACTCGCCCTTGGGCACCTTGTACTCGGTGGTCTGGCCCCAGTAGCCGCCGGTGGAGAGGTTGATGGCGAACTGGCGGATGGCGGGTTCTTTGAGTTCGAGGGTGAGGGTCTCGTAGGCGGAGAAGTCGTGGGCGTTTCCGCCGAGCCATGATACTGCGCCGTTGCCGTCGCCGGTGAATGTGAACGAATTGTCGGCGGGATCGAGAGTCAGGTGCTCGGCATTCCACTCTTTCTTTGCTTCGGAAATGGGGAAATGGATGGGCTCAACCTGGTCGTCGCCGGGATTGTCAGGGTCGTCCTCCGGAGGATTGGCATTGGCGATGGCAATCACTTGGCCGGCTTCAGTGTCAATTTCATAATCGTAGGCGTAAGGTGCGTTGCTGAGTCCGAGTTCGTGCTTCTTGACCAGTTTTGCACCGGGGATGTCGAGTTCGCAATAAGCCCTGACGGTGAGCTTGCCGCCGGCGTGCGAGATGATTTCGGCCTCGGCCAGCTGGCCGGCACGCCAATCAACGCTCACTTCGTAGCCGCCGCGTGCGCGGAGGCCGCGCCCCGCGCCGTGCTTCCACGTGCGGGGGAGGGCAGGCAGCAGGTGTATGGCGCCGTCGTGGCTCTGCATCAGCATCTCAGCGATGCCGGCGGTGACGCCAAAGTTGCCGTCGATTTGGAATGGCGGGTGCGCGTCAAAGAGGTTGGGGAAGGTGCGTCCGTCGGGATATGCGCTCTGATCTGCGTCAGACTCCGAGGGCAGCAGGTTGAGCATGTTGCGGATGATGAGATAGGCGTGGTCGCCTTGCAGCATGCGCGCCCAGAAGTTGGTTTTCCATCCGAGGCTCCAGCCCGTGGCAGCATCGCCGCGCTGAGTCAGCGTCACGCGGGCGGCGTCGTAGAGCTCGGGAGTATTGATTTTAGATATCTGGTTGGAGGGATAGAGGCCGTAGAGGTGGCTGATGTGGCGGTGCTGGTCGTTGGGGTTGTCCGCGTCCTCAAGCCACTCTTGCAGCTGGCCGTGCTTGCCCACCTGCATCGGGGGCAGTTGGGCTAATGCCTCGCGGAGGGTCTGCTGATAGTCGGCATCGACGCCAAGGATTTCGGCCGAGGCGAGGGCGTTGCTCAGAGCGTCGCGCACAATCTGGTTGTCCATGGTGCAGCCGGCGATAATGGGCGACGACTTGCCCATCGGTTCGTGCTCGGGGCTGACCGAAGGCACGACCACGAGCCATCCGTATGTGGGGTGTACTTGCATATAATCAAGGTAGAAGTCGGCCGCCCCCTTGATTACGGGGTACCACTCGTTGAGGAAGTCCTTGTCCATAGTATATTGGTAATGCTCCCACAGGTGTGTGGCGAGCCAGGCGCCGCCGTTGGGGAACATGCCCCAGTATGCGCCGTCGACCGGGCCGGCGATGCGCCAGAGGTCGGTGTTGTGGTGAGCCATCCAGCCTTTGCATCCGTACATCGTCTTGGCTGTTTCGGCTCCTGTGACGGAGAGGTCGCGAATCAAAGAGAAGAGTGGTTCGGCCGTCTCGCTGAGGTTGCAGACTTCGGCCGGCCAGTAGTTCATCTGGGCGTTGATGTTGATGGTGTATTTTGAGTCCCAGGGCGCGTCGCGTTTGTCATTCCACATGCCTTGCAGGTTGGCAGGCTGTCCGCCGGGTTGCGACGAACTGATGAGGAGGTAGCGGCCATAATTGAACATCAAAGCTACCATGCCGAGGTCACCCGATTGGCGGAATGAGTTGAGGCGCTGGTCAGTAGGCAGGCTGCTGGCAGCCTTAGGCGTGCCGATGCTGAGTGACACGCGGTCGTACTGGCTTTCGTATTTTTCCACGTGGCGGGCCAGCAGGTCGTCATAGTCGTAGGCACGTGCGCCCTCGAGCAGACGCTTGGCTTTTTTCAGGCCGTCGCCGCTTACGTCGTTGTAGTTTACATAATTGGTGGCTGCGGCGATGTAGAGCGTAAGTTCCTTAGCATTGGTTATGTCTATGTATTTCTTGCCGGCTGAGCCTCCGGTTGCGGTGGCGCCGTCGGTCTCAACGTCGACCACGCAGTAGGCCGTGAGAGCGCCCTTGATGCCCTCCTGCTCCACGCCGCTGACCTTGATGGTCATCTGGGTGGTCTTGGCAGATGCCGATGCCGTGAGCACGCACTCGTGCGAAAGACGTAGCGACACGGGCTTGTCTGCCGTCATTTTCAATACGATTACGCTGTCGGCAAGCGAGGCGAACGCTTTGCGCTCCACGTTGATGCCTCCAGCAGTAAACCTCACGTTGGCAACGCCCTCCGTGAGGTCGAGGTCGCGGTAGTAGTCCGTGGCATTGCTCATGTTGGGGTTCTGTGTAGAGATTTTCAGGCTGCCGAGGGTGAGGAAACGCATGCCATGTGGGCCAACGACGAAGTCAGCGTCGATGATGTCTTGCGCCTGCTTCTCCTGCCCGGAGAAAATCAGGTCGCGCACCTGCGGGAGTTTGCTAAGCGAACGGGTGCTGTTGTTGTTGTGCGGGCCGCCGCTCCAGAACGTCTCCTCGTTGAGCTGGATTTGTTCGGTGCCGACGCCGCCGTATACCATAGCGCCCATTCGTGAGTTGCCGATAGGCAGGGCTTCAAGCCAGATGTCGGCTGGCTTATCA
>CAMWUM010000223.1 GCA_947177435.1 uncultured Muribaculaceae bacterium | reverse complement strand
TACGCCTTCGCCTACTCGCGGGCCGCCGTGTCGCTGAGCTACACGCCGTGGCTGCGCCAACTGGTCAATGACATCTTCCTGGCCAATCTCTCCGGCTACTGGAAACTCGGCAGCGACGATAACCAGGCGGTGAGCGCCTCGCTGCGCTACTTCTCGCTGGGCGAAGTGTCGTCAGGCGGCATTTCGGGCGAGGAGATACAGACGCTCAACCCCTACGAGATGTCGATAGACGCGGCCTATTCGCGCATGCTCTCTGAGAAATACTCGATGGGCGTGACGATGCGCTACATCTACTCGGCCTTGGGCTTCAGCGACTCTTACGCCGGCGACCAGCAGAACGGCGCCTCGGCGTTCTCCGCCGACATTTCGGGCTATTTCACTACTTACCCCATCGTGGGCCGGAGCGAATGCCAGTGGTCGTGGGGCTTCAACATCAGCAACATAGGCACCAAGGTGTCGTTCAACAACGGCGAAGACCCTGCCTTCCTGCCGACCAACCTCAAGCTCGGCACGATGTTCAAGTTCCCCCTGGCCGACTACCACAACCTGGCTATCGGCCTCGACCTCAACAAGCTGCTGGTGCCCACCCGCCCGCGCGAACTAGACTATGACATGAACAGCCCCGAGGGCCAGCTCAAGTACGAGGAGGCCTTGCAGGACTGGAAGGACATGTCGCCGATCACCGGCATCTTCAAATCGTTCTCCGACGCCCCCGGCGGCATGAAGGAGGAGCTCAGGGAAATCAACTTCTCGCTCGGCGCCGAGTACAGCTACAACGAGCAGTTCTTCCTGCGCGCCGGTTACTATTACGAAAACGCCATGAAGGGCAACCGCAAGTACTTCGCCATGGGTGCCGGCTTCTCGCTCAACATCGTGCGCCTCGACGCCAGCTACATGATGACCACAGCACAGTCGTCGCCTCTCGACCAGACCCTGCGCTTCACCCTCACCTTCGACATGGACGGCCTCAAAGACATTATCGGACGTCGCTGACAGCCATGAACATAAGAGTAGGCAACGGATTTGATGTGCACCGCCTCGTAGAGGGGCGGCGCTGCATCGTATGCGGGATAGACATTCCCCACCCCACCGGACTGCTGGGCCACAGCGACGCCGATGTGGCCATCCACGCCCTGTGCGACGCCCTGCTGGGCGCTGCGGCCAAGGGCGACATCGGCCACCTCTTCCCCGACACCGACCCGCAGTGGGAGGGTGCTGACTCGCGCGCATTGCTTCGTACCGTCTGCTCGGTGCTTGCGGCCGACGGCTGGAGCGTGGGCAACGCCGACGTCACCATCATAGCCCAGGCCCCAAAAATGGCACCCCACATCCCGCAGATGCGCGCCAACCTGGCGGCTGACATGGGCGTGGCCGTAGAAGCCGTATCGGTCAAGGCCACCACCACCGAGCGGCTGGGATTCACCGGCCGCGGCGAGGGCATAGCTGCCCAAGCCACATGCATGATATACAAAACCAAATAAAATCAAGAAGAATATGATCAAGAAAATTACCCTCTCGCTTGTGGCCATCGTGGCCGTCATCTGCCTGTCGTCATGCGGCGCCACCAAGGGCCTCGGCGGCCAGACCACCACAACCCAGGCCCAGCAGGGCGGCCAGACCCAGGGCCTGCTCGGCAACCTCATCACCGGACTGGTGAGCCAGGCCGTGCCCCTGAGCGATAAGGCCCTCGAAGGCACCTGGACCTACTCGTCGCCCGCCTGCAAGTTCACCAGCGAGAACTATCTGGCCCAGGCCGGAGGCGCCGTAGCCGCCACCGCCGTCGAGGACAAGCTCGCACAGGGATATGCCGCCCTTGGCATCGTGCCCGGCCAGTGCTCGTTCACCTTTGGCGCCGACCATAGCTGCACCATCGCCATGGGCTCGTACCAGATCGCCGGCACCTACACTCTCAATCCCGAGACACGCGACCTGACCATCACCTCCACCACCGGCCTGATCAAACTCAACGCCAAGGTGTACTACAGCATCGGCCAGCTCACCGTGCTCTTCGACACCGGCAAACTGCTGTCGCTGGCCAAGGCTGTGGCCGCGTTCACCGGCAAGGGCAACAGCACCATCGCCACCATCAGCGGCTTGCTCAACTCGTACGAGGGCATGCAGCTGGGCATGAATCTCAAGAAGTAGTCCCCAGCGCACGCAAATGACTGCCGAACAAGCCAATAGCACACGCTGGACCGAGATAGAGCTCCTCCCCGATTGGGAAGAGGAGTTCTATCACGTATATACGGCCAAGAAATTTGGCAAGTGGGTGATGCTCAAGACGCTGCGTCCTGAGTTCAAGGACAGCCCCGAGCATCAGGCTATGATTGAGCGCGAGTTTGACGCCCGCTACAATCTGGCCCATCCCAACATCGTGATGGTCAACGACTTTGAGGACATTCCCGGCATAGGCCGCTGCATCATCACCGACGACGTCTACGGCCTGTCGCTGCGCAAACTCATCGACCAGGGCAAAGTCACGCAGCACCACATCGACCAGCTCACCCACCAGCTGGTGAGCGCATTGGGGTACATAGAGGCCAACCACATCGCCCACCACCCCATCACGGCCGACACCATCCTCTTCACCGAGAACATCGAGAACCTCAAGCTCATCGACGTCGGCTACGAGCAGCGTCCCAGCCTCACTCCCTGCGACGTCAAGGACGACATCTACAACTACGGCCTGGTGCTCAAAGAGGCGCTTGAGGCATCGGGCATCGACAACTACACGCTCAACTACATCGCGCGCAAGTGCCTAGATCCCAACCCCAAGCGCCGATTTAAGACAGTCGACGCCCTGCGCCTGGCCATAGATGGCCGCTCGAGTTCGACCGTGCTGATGGGCCTGCTGCTTATGCTCATCGGCATCATCGGCCTGCTGGTCCCAATCATGATTTTGAAATAACACCCCCTCACCGCAATGGTAGTAATCAAGCCAATAGAGCCCACCCCGAGAGAGCTCAAGAAATACGTCCAGTACGGCATCGACCTGTACAAAGGCAACGACTGCTTCGTGCCCCCACTCATCATGGACGAGGTGGGCACGCTCGACCCCAAGAAGAACCCCGCCTTCGACCACTGCCAGACCAAAATGTGGATGGCATACGACGACGGCCGCCCCGTGGGCCGCATCACAGCCATCATCAACCGCCTGGCCAACGAGAAATTTGGCGAAAAGACCATGCGCTTCGGCTTTGTCGACTTCATAGACGACAAGGAGGTGGTAGACAAACTGTTCTCCGCCGCCGAGGAGTGGGGACGCGAGCAGGGCATGACCCGCGCCGTGGGCCCGATGGGATTCAGCGATATGGACAACGAGGGCATGCTCACCTTCGGATTTGACGAATTGGCCACGATGGCAGGCGTCTACAATTATCCATACTACCCTATGCACATGGAGCGCATGGGATGGACCAAGGAGGTGGACTATGTCGAATACCTCCTCACCGTGCCCGATGCAATCCCTGAGAAATACGCACGCGTGGCAGCAATCGTTGAGAAGCGCCTTGATCTGAAAGTCAAGCGGTTCAAGTCACGCCGCGCCCTCAAAGAGCAGTACGGCCAAGCCATCTTCGACCTCATCAACGAGGCCTATGCCGGCCTGTACGGCTACGTGCCACTGACTCCCCGCCAGATCGAGCACTACATCGACATGTACCTCGGCATCCTGCGCCTGGACACCATCAGCGTCATCGTCGATAAGGACGACAAGCTCGTGTGCGTGGGCATCTCAATGCCGTCGATGTCACAGGCCCTGCGCAAGAGCGGCGGCAAGCTGTTCCCCTTCGGCTGGTGGCCTCTGCTCAAAGGCCTCAAAGGCGACCACACCGACATCGTCGACCTGCTGCTGGTGGCCGTAAAGCCCGAGTACCAGAACAAGGGCGTCAACGCCATCATCTTCACCGACCTGATACCGGCATTCCGCAAGGCCGGCTACAAGTTTGCCGAGAGCAATCCCGAGCTTGAAGGCAACGA
>CAMWUM010000222.1 GCA_947177435.1 uncultured Muribaculaceae bacterium | reverse complement strand
ATTTTCGTTTTTCGGGTTTTATGCTTACTTTTGTGGTGAAAAAACTTACGTAAATTGGTAAACAACAGTTATTGCATACTTTGGGCCGATGACGAAATCGACCTGCTTAAGCCCCATCTGCTCTTTCTGAGGAACAAGGGCTACGAGATGCTCACGGCCAACAATGGTCGCGACGCCTTGGATATGGTGGATCAGAACCCTGCTATCGACCTGGTTATCCTCGACGAGAACATGCCGGGCCTCACCGGCCTGGAGACTCTGCAGCAAATCAAGCAGAGCCGTCCCGAGCTGCCCGTGGTGATGATCACCAAGAGCGAGGAGGAGAACATCATGGACCAGGCCGTCGGCAACAAGATTGCCGACTATCTCATCAAGCCTGTCAACCCCAACCAGATACTAATCGCAATCAAGAAGATACTCCACGGCGGGCGCCTCGTCAGCCAGCAGGCCACGATCGACTACCGCCAGGAGTTTGGCAAAATCTCGGGCTTGACCAACGCGGCCTCGACGCTGGCCGACTGGTGCGACCTCTACGGTAAGCTCGTGTACTGGGAGATGCAGCTGGCATCGACCGACACCAACATGGACGAGATGCTGGCCATGCAGCGCGACGAGGCCAACAGCGAGTTCGCCAAGTTCGTCAAGCGCAATTACCCCGACTGGGTAAGCGAGCAGGGCCCGACCGACGCCGCGCCGTTGATGTCGCCTCGGCTGATGCCCCAGCGGGTGTTCCCCCTGCTTGAGGGCGGACAAAAGGTGTTCTTCATCCTCATCGACAACTTCCGCCTGGACCAGTGGCGTACCATCGCGCCGCTGCTGGCCGAGTATTTCACGTTTGACGAAGACCTGTACTGCGCGATGTTGCCAACGGCCACGCAGTATGCCCGCAACGCCATCTTCTCGGGCCTGATGCCACTGCAGATACAGCGGATGTTTCCCGACCTGTGGGTCGACGAGGATTCGGAGGAGGGTAAGAACCTCAACGAGTCGCCGCTGATTGCCACCCTGCTCGAGCGGTACCGCAAGAAGTGGACGTTCTCTTACAACAAGCTCAACGACTCGGTTGCCGCCGAGCGCCTGCTGCGCGACTTCAACCGCCTGCTCGACAACGACCTCAACGTCATTGTTGTCAACTTCATCGACATGCTCTCACACGCCCGCACCGAGTCGAAGATGATACGCGAGCTCGCTTCCACCAACGCCGCCTACCGCTCGCTCACCGAGTCGTGGTTCCGCCATTCTCCCATCCTCGACATCTTCAAGCGCATAGCCGAGCGCGGCCACAAGATAGTGCTAACTACCGACCACGGCACAGTGCGCGTTGACAATCCCGTGAAGGTCGTAGGTGACAAGAACACCAATACCAACCTGCGCTACAAGGTGGGCAAGAACCTGAGTTACAACTCCAAGCAAGTGTTCGAAATTAAGCGCCCGGCCCAATTTGGCTTGCCGTCGCCCAACATTTCGTCAACCTACATCTTTGCGTACGGCAAAGACTTCTTTGCCTATCCCAACAATTACAATTACTACGTGCAATATTACGACGGCACATTCCAGCACGGCGGCATCTCCCTCGAAGAAATGCTCGTACCAATTGTGACCCTTTCACCCAAATAATTCAACTTTCAACTTTCACAAAAATACGTTCAAAGGTATACGGTGTATACCTTCAGACGCAAAAATTAATGAATGGATAAGCTTCAGAATCTATACGATACATGGCTGTCGCTTCAACCCTTGGACGAAAGGAAGCAATATTTGCTAAGCCAGCGCTTCTCGGTTGACTACAACTACAACAGCAATCATATCGAAGGCAATACTCTGACTTACGGCCAGACAGAATTGTTGCTTCTGTTCGGCAAGGTTGTCGGGGAGGGTGATTTGAAGGACTTCGTAGACATGAAGGCCAGCCAAGTGGGTGTAAAAATAATGGTTGAAGAATCCCGTCTTAAAGAGCATCCCCTTACGCAGAATTTCATCAGGCAGCTCCATAAGACTTTGCTTCGAGAGGACTATACTGTGTATCGGCAACTGCCTGGAGGCATCACAACGAGCTATACCGTACACGCCGGGCAGTACAAAACACGTCCCAATAGCGTCATCACACGATATGGTGATCGTTTTGAATACGCATCGCCCGAAGAGACGCCGGCTTTAATGACATCTCTGGTTGACTGGTATAACGAAGCCGAGCAGTCGGGCAAATACACGCCTGTGGAGTTGGCGGCATTGTTTCATTACAGATATATCAGAATCCATCCTTTTGAGGACTGCAATGGCAGAATTGCCAGATTAATGGTTAATTATATCCTCGCCCGTCATGACTGGCCGATGATAGTTGTGCGTAGTCGTAAAAAGCACGAATATATCGAAGCGTTGCACCAAAGTGACGTTGAGATTGGCCCGATACCTTCGGTCGGTGCTAATGCCGGTATTAGCCAAATCCGGCATTTTCTAAAATATTTCAGAGGACTCGTCGCTGATGAACTAAAATATAATATTGAGTTTGTGTCGGAGACTTCACCTAATGTCTGGTGGTATGACGGGCAGAGGATCGTGTTCAGAAGTCAGTCTACCCCAGTGTTGTTAAAATCTATGCAAGAAAAACCGGATATCACGATTGAGGGACTTGCCATGTCTGCTGGCATTTCAGTGGCAGCCGTAAATAAGCAGTTGCGTCAGCTTTTGAATAAGGGTTATATCCAGCGGAGTGAATCTGACGGAAGTTGGAGGATTTTCGCGTCATCTTCTATTTGATAATTAACTAAACTATTATAAATACAATGAAAACCATAAACATACCTACGCTGGCCGAGCTGCCAGCCGCCGCCAAAGAATTTGTGGCCCAGATGGGCGACGAGACCGTGTACGCCTTCACCGGCCAGATGGGGGCAGGCAAGACCACCCTCATCGCCGAAATTTGCCGGGCCCTCGGCGTGGAGGAGGATGCCGCCAACTCTCCCTCGTTCTCGCTTATCAACGAATACCGTTCAGCTACCACCGCCGAGCTCATCTACCATTTCGACCTCTACCGCCTGGAAAGCCTAGACGAGGCCTACGACATCGGCGTCGAGGATTACTTCGACTCGGGCGCGTTGTGCTTCATCGAGTGGCCTGACATTATCGCCGACATCCTCCCCGACGACACTGTCAAGGTGGAGGTTGTTGTCAACGATGACGATAGCCGAACTATTTTAATTCATAATTGATTTGGGAACGATATTTTGGGTAGAGGAGGCCACCTCTACTAACAGCGTCTTGGCTGCTGCTGCCGATCGGCTGGAGCATGGCACCGCCGTGGCCGCGCATAAGCAGACGGCCGGGCGCGGCCAGCGTGGCAACTCGTGGGAGTCTGAACCGGGCAAAAACCTGACTTTTTCGCTCTTGCTCAAGCCAAAGGCGCTGCCTGCCGCACGGCAGTTTGAAATATCCCAGATTGTATCCATCGCCGTGGCGCAAGTGCTCCGCGAAGAACTCGGTACCGATGATGTCAAAATCAAGTGGCCCAATGACATATATTATAAAGATAAGAAGATTGTAGGCATCCTCATTGAGAACTCTCTGACGGGCGCGGCCATCGAACGCTCGATTGCCGGCATAGGCATCAATGTAAATCAGGCCACGTTCCATTCCGACGCGCCTAACCCCATTTCGATGTTTGCAATCTCAGGCCACGAACGCGCCCTGAGCCCGCTCCTGGCCCGCTTCGTTTCGCGCATTGTCGGCGACTTCGATGCTTACGAGGCCGCCCCCGATCCCGAAGTCCTCTCTGCCCGTTACCGGGCTATGATGTGGCGCGGAGAGGGCTATTGGCCATACCGCGACTGCCTCACGGGTGAAACCATCCAGGCCCGCATCGCCGACGTCGCACCCACCGGCCACCTCACTCTCGCGCCCCCCGCGCCAGCCTCCACGCGCACCTACGCCTTCAAGGAAGTTGCCGCCATTCTCAGTTGATTTCGCTAAAAATTGGCAAAAAATAAAG
>CAMWUM010000221.1 GCA_947177435.1 uncultured Muribaculaceae bacterium | reverse complement strand
AACTTGTAGGGATGCACCACGGTGCATCCTCCCCCGCGCAGGCTCAACAACCCGCCCCCGAGCCATTCGTAATCGAGAGCGAAATCACCCCTAATGATTCCTCTGATAACTCTAATAACTTTGATTCCTCTGATAACTCTAATTCCTCTGACAACTCTGATTTCACCATCACTACCGCCAAAATAGAAATGGCCGATGACATCCATCCTGCTGAGGAACCCATCGAGGAAGAGTATCGCCAGCCGGAGCAGCAGACAGCTTACGAGCGCATGGGCCCATACGACCACCGCGCCGACCTGTCGCACTACACCTTCCCCAGCCTCGAACTCCTGGCCGAGCGCGAGTCGGGGCCCATCATCGACCGTGAGGAGCAGCAGGCCAACAAAGACCGCATCGTCAAGACCCTGGCCGACTACAGAATCGCTATTTCGCGCATCGAGGCCACTGTCGGCCCGACCGTTACCCTCTACGAGATCGTGCCCGCCGAGGGCGTGCGCATCTCGCAGATCAAGCGCCTGGAGGACGACATCGCCCTCAGCCTTGCCGCTCTCGGCATCCGCATCATCGCGCCCATCCCCGGCAAGGGCACAATCGGCATCGAAGTGCCCAACAGCAAGCCCCAGACCGTGTCGATGCGCTCAATCCTGGCATCCAAGAAGTATCAGGAGTGCAAGATGGCGCTGCCTATGGCCATGGGCTCGACAATCAGCAACGACATCTTCATCGCCGACCTGGCCAAGATGCCCCACCTGCTCGTGGCCGGCGCCACCGGCATGGGTAAGTCAGTCGGCCTCAACGCCATCATCGCCTCACTGCTCTACAAGAAGCACCCATCCGAACTCAAATTCGTGCTCATCGACCCCAAGATGGTCGAGTTCAGCCTGTACAGCAAGCTTGAGCGCCACTACATGGCCAAACTCCCCGACGAGGAGGACGCCATCATCACCGACCCGTCTAAGGTAATCCTTACCCTCAACTCGCTCTGCGTGGAGATGGACAACCGCTACTCGATGCTGCGCAAGGCCAATGTGCGCTCGCTCGAGGAGTACAACAAGAAATTTACCGAGCGCCGCCTCTCGCCAGCTGATGGCCACAAGTACCTGCCATATATAGTAGTGGTAGTCGACGAGTTCGCCGACCTCATCATGACCGCCGGCAAGGAAGTGGAGACGCCCATTGCCCGCATCGCCCAGAAGGCACGCGCCGTGGGTATGCACATGATCATCGCAACCCAGCGTCCGTCGACCAACGTCATCACCGGCATCATCAAGGCCAACTTCCCCGGCCGCGTCGCGTTCCGCGTGAGCCAGATGGTCGACAGCAAGACCATCCTCGACCGCCCGGGTGCAAACCAGCTGATAGGCCGTGGCGATATGCTTTTCTCGCACAACGGCTCGATGGACCGCGTACAGTGCGCCTTCATCTCCACCGAGGAGGTCGAGGCCATCACCGAGCACATCGACGGCCAGCAGGGCTACCCCACCGCATACGAACTGCCCGAGGCTATGCTCGCCGAGGGCGGTCTGGGCGAAAGCGCCGGCGCCAGCACCGATCGCGATCCGATGTTTGACGATGCCGCTCGCTTCGTGGTGCAGCGCCAGAACGGCTCCACATCGTCAATCCAGCGCCAGTTCAACCTCGGCTACAACCGCGCGGGCCGACTGATGGACCAGATGGAGGCCGCCGGCATCGTCGGCCCCGTCAACGGCTCCAAGCCCCGCGCCATTCTCGTTGACTCCATGACCCTTGAGCGCATGCTCGAAAACAGATAAACCGCTATGATTAAAAAACTCCTCACTATAATGCTCGCCGCCATCCTGCCTCTCGCAGCTTCGGCGGCTTCGGCCAAGCAGGCTCTCGACAAGGCCAGCGCCAAGATCAACGACGCTGGGTCGGTCACTGCCAAGTTCACCGCCACCTCCAACGGCATCACCGCCGCCGGCTCCATCACCATCGCCAAGCAAAAGTTCAACATGATTGGCGCTGACTTCGGCGTGTGGTACAACGGCAACGACCTCTGGAGCTACAGCAAGGACGCCGGCGAAACCACCCTCACCTACCCTATCGGCGACGAACTGCTGGAGATAAACCCGTTTGACATCATCCACAACTATTCGGCGCTCTACACCGTGTCAAAGGTGTCGGAGGCAGGAGGCAAGTGCGTGGTCAAACTCAAGTCAATAAAGCAAAACAACATGGTCAGCACCGCCTTGGTTACTATCGACACGTCCACATGGCTGCCCACCGCCATCGAAGCTACCTTCACCAACGGCAGCACGATGAAAATCGCCATCACCGACGCCAAGGTGTCAGACAAGGCTCCGGCCGCATCGACGTTTGAATACCCCGCGAACAAATACCCCGGCGTAGAGGTTATAGATTTGCGCTGACAATTTGACAATCTAAAATCAATCAAATATGATAAAATGCCTCATCATCGGCTCCGGCCCCGCCGGATACACCGCCGCAATCTACGCCGCCCGCGCCAATCTCAGCCCCGTGCTCTATGAGGGCCACCAGCCCGGCGGCCAGCTCACCACCACCTCAGAGGTAGAGAACTTCCCCGGATACCCCGAGGGCGTCAACGGCAACGAACTAATGGCCGACCTGCGCCGCCAGGCCGTGCGTTTCGGCACCGACATCCGCTCGGGCCGCGTCACCGCCTGCGACTTCTCCTCCAGCCCGCTGTCCGTCACCATCGACAACGAACAGAAGATTGAGGCCGAGACCGTGATCATCTGCACCGGCGCCTATGCCAAATATCTCGGCATCCCCGACGAAAAGAAATACGAGGGCATGGGCGTGTCGGCCTGCGCCACCTGCGACGGCTTCTTCTACCGCAACCGCTCTGTGGCTGTGGTCGGCGGCGGCGACACCGCCTGCGAGGAGGCCCAGTACCTCTCCGGCATCGCCAATCAGGTATACCTCATCGTGCGCAAGCCTTACCTGCGCGCCTCCAAGGTGATGCAGGAGCGCGTGCTCAACAATCCCAAAATCAACGTCCTCTTCAACACCAACACCGTGGGCCTCTTCGGCGAGGAGTTTGTCGAGGGCGCCCACCTCGTGGAGCACAAGGGCACCGACCAGGAGCGCCATTTCGACATCGCCATTGACGGCTTCTTCCTCGCCATCGGCCACAAGCCCAACACCGAGGTGTTCCGCGGCCAGATCGAACTCGACGAGGAGGGATTCATCGTCACCAAAGGCAAGTCGACTGCCACCAGCGCCCCGGGCGTGTTCGCCGCCGGCGACGTGGCTGACCCCGTTTACCGCCAGGCCATCTCGGCTGCCGGCGCAGGCTGCCATGCCGCCATGGACGTGGAGCGCTACCTGATGCAAAAGGAATAATGCTCGCGTTCGCCCCCTGCAAGATCAACATTGGCCTCGACATCGTGGCCAAGCGACCCGACGGATACCACGACATCGTCACCGCTATGGTGCCGGTGCCGTGGCATGACATCGTGGAGGCTGTGCCTGCCGCCGGCCCGCAGTCTACACTGACCGTACTGGGTCGCAAAGTGGACTGCCCGGTGGAGAAAAACCTGGTGATGCGCGCGCTGCGTGCCATGCAGGAGCGCTACGGCGTGCCCGACGTTGACCTCACGCTGCAGAAGATCGTGCCCGACGGCGCGGGCCTCGGCGGCGGGTCAAGCGACGCCTCCACCACTCTGCTAATACTGAACGACCTGTTCGAACTCAATCGTTCGAAAGAAGAACTCGCCGAAGTGGCCGCCTCGCTTGGCGCCGACTGCCCGTTTTTCATATATAATCGCCCCATGCTCTGCACAGGCACGGGCACCGAGATGCGTCCCGTCGACATCGACCTGTCAGGCTTCACCCTACTCATTGCCAAGCCGCAAGGCGTGTGCGTATCCACCAAAGAAGCCTACGCCGGCGTCAAGCCTGCCGCTCCGGACATGCCGCTCGACGAGTTGCTGCGCCTGCCCGCCAGCCAATGGCAAGGCCGCGTCAAAAACGATTTCGAAGCCAGCATCTTCCCAATAGCCCCGCAGTGCGCCGCTG
>CAMWUM010000220.1 GCA_947177435.1 uncultured Muribaculaceae bacterium | reverse complement strand
CATAAAGAATACATTTGGCAGAAAGAGGATTGGGCATACTTGTGGTGGAATGCCAATGCATTGCTCGAACAATTAAGCAGACTGAGCCATCTTCACGGCCTGCTTGCGGGGCAGATGTTGATGCTCGGATTTAATGAGAAGAGCCAATCACAACTCTCGACCTTGACTGACGAGTTGATAAACTCGTCAGAAATCGAGGGTGTGCTCCTTAACCCCAAATCAGTGAGGAGCAGCATCGCCCGTAAACTCGGAATTGAAGATTTCGGACTTATGGCTGAAGACCACTATGTGGAGGGACTTGTGGATGTGATGCTTGATGCCGTGCTCAACTGCAATGAGCCGCTGACAGCAGAGCGCCTTCAAGGCTGGCACGCCGCACTTTTTCCACTGGGACGCAGTGGCATGCATAAGATTACTGTGGCTGACTGGCGCAAGGGCGAAGAACCAATGCAAGTTGTCTCAGGCGCTTATGGCCACGAGAAGGTGCATTATGAGGCACCTCCCTCATCTGCGGTACCAGCAGAAATGGCACGTTTGATTGAATGGTGCAACGATACCGATCTGCCACCTTTCGCAGCCGCTGCTATCGCCCATTTGTGTTTCGTAACTATCCATCCATTTGACGACGGCAACGGCCGCATAAGCCGAACTCTTGCCGATATGATTCTTGCAAGACTCGATATTGACAATGGCAAGTATTACAGCATGTCAGCAGAAATCAACCGCAATAAAAACGCCTATTACGATATACTTGAACGCACACAAAAGGGCAATCTCGAAATCACGGAATGGATGCTTTGGTTTTTCGACTGCATTGAAAGTTCCATACTCCGCGCATCAGACACTGTGAGACATACTCTACGCAAAGCCTCTTTTTGGGATTCTCACCGCAATACCGACGTCAATGAGCGGCAACGCAAAGTGATCAATCGCCTCTGGGACGGTTTCGATGGCAAATTAACTTCGTCAAAGTGGGCGAAGATCTGCCATTGTTCACAAGACACCGCGCTCCGTGACATTAACGACCTAATCAACAAAGGTATCCTGCGCAAGAGCGATGAGGGCGGTCGGAGCGCCAACTATCTGCTCAATTGCTGATTTAGAAAGTGTTTTTCTCCGATGTTACGCGTGAGTAGACGAATATGTAACAAAACGGGACGGCGGTGTCGGAGATTGTGAGTATATTTGCGGTAGGAAATTATTTAATCTATTCGCTTATCTCATGAAAAAACTATTACTTGCCTCGTTGGCGGTCTGCCTGTCGTTCGGATTGGCATTTGCCGCTAAGCCCAAGGGCGAGACACAGAATCTCAAAGTCGATGGTCTCAACCGCGAGATGATTGTCTACGTGCCCGCCGACCTGCCTCAGAATGCTCCGCTGATCATCACATTCCACGGCTTCAACCAGAGCGCCGGCTATCAGCAGGACAACACCGACTGGAACGAAACGGCCGACACCGCCAAGTTCGTTGTTGTTTATCCACAGTACGACGGCGGCTGGTGGGACACCTCCGGCCAGAAGGACATCAACTTCGCCAAGGCCATCATCAACAAGATGAACGAAACTTACGGCATCGACAAGAACCGCGTCTACATCTCCGGCTTCTCGCTCGGCTCGATGATGACCTACCACTGCATCGAGCATATGGCCGACATCGTGGCTGCGTTCGCCCCCGTCAGCGGCGTCCGCTTTGACAACCGCGCGCCCATCACCAACCGCAAGGGCCGCAAGGTGCCCATCATCCACACCCACGGCACGGGCGACGACGTGTTCAAGTGGGAGGGTGACCTCAACCACGGCGCCGGCGGCTACCCATACATCCCCGACTATGTAAAGAAGTGGGCGAAGTATGAAGGCCTCAACCTCACCCCCGAGGTAATCGACCCCTACAAGAACGGCTCAAAGACCATCTACCGCGACGACAACGGCGTGTGCGAAATCATGCTGCTCGCCATCAACGGGTGCGGCCACTGGCACTCCGAAGGCTCGGCCTGGGGAGATATCGGCACCTGCCACGAAATCTGGAACTTCTGTAAGCGCTACTACCTGGGCATGCCCGACCCCGTGCCCGCCAAGGTCGTTAGCGTCGAGCCCGAGGACTGCTCGTTCGACCTCGTTGACCAGCAGGAATTCACCATCACCTTTGACAAGCCCGTTGACTTCACCCGCATCAGCGCCAAAATAGGCGACGTGCAGCTCATCAACACCATGACCGAGCACTCGGCCATCGCTACCTTCGCCCTCCCCGCAGGCGCCCAGCCCAGCGGCGACAGCAAATTCATCGTCAGCAATGTAGCCGACCCCACCGGTGGCAAGGTAAAGGCCTACGAGTACGACTACACCTTCGGCATCACCGAGGTAGGCGAACAGGCCAATGTCACCACATATCTCTCTTCGGAAGACTGGGACGCCATGCAGGCCGAACTCGGTGAAGGCATCCCTTTCGGCTGGCAGCGCATCGACACTAAGTCCGACGGCTCGACGGACAAGACGTCTGGTGGCGCTGCTAACTGCGACGGCGCTCGCATGAAATACTTCCAGAAGGGCGGCGCGTTCAACACTGGCTTCTACCTCAGCGCTCGCGACAACGAGCAAATCGAGTTTTGTTACGGCAAGGTCGCTAAGATGAACCTCGGCCTCGAGCCCGGCACCTACGACCTCTCGTTCAAATCCACCATTTGGAACAACGCCTCCGTAGGTGCAACCTACTCCGTAGGCTTTAACAACAATACCGGCAAAATCAGCGTCCTCAACGTCGGCAACCTCACATCCACCGGCAACCTCAACGAGAAAACTGACCAAAAGGTGGTCGTAGCCAAGGAGTACAAGTACACCGTCCAGATTCCCGAGAAGAGCAAGTACGTGCTCGCCTTCACTATGGACCAGGGCTGGAACGCCGTAGTGCTCGGCGGCATCAAGCTCACCAGCCACGAGTCAAACGCCGAGAAATACAAGGGCACCTTCTACCGCCTCTACAAGCAGGCCGAGGCCCTCTACGCCGATCCTGACTACGCTGCTATGACCGACGATCTCGCCACTCTCAAAGCAGCCATCGACAAGTACGCCGGCTTTGCCTCCACCGCACCCTCGGCTTACCAGGCAGCCATCGCCGAGCTCCAGGCCGCTGTCGACGCGTTCAAGGTAGCAGCCGGCGTGGCCGACGCAGCCATTGAGTCCGACATCGTAGCCACCGAATACTACACCATCGACGGCCGCCTCGCTGCCCCCGGCTACAAAGGCATCGCCATCCGCCGCGACACCCTCAGCAACGGCACCACCGCCATCTCAAAGGTTAGCCTCCGCTAATCCCCTCCCCCATCATACGGCAAAGGCGTCAGCAAGACGCCTTTGCCAATATTTTTTCAACTCGATTAACCAAAATAGATAGCCTATGAGAACGAATCTTGCCGTTGCGCTGCTCTTAGCGCTTTTGATGCCCTTGGCAGCGCTGGCCGACGACAACGTGCTGCGTCTCGACGGCCAAATCCGAGACCGCAGCGCCGACACGCTCCTGCCAAATGCGCATTGGGCCGTGTATGACTCGCTTGACCGGCTTGTTGATTCCGTCTCGGTCCGTGTACGCCCGCGCGGCAGCCAAATCGGGACAGCGTTCTTTTCCGCGTCAGTACCCAGAGTCGATGCCACGTACCGACTTGTGTTCGCCAAGGAAGGATACGACACCACCGAATGCTATTACAGGGTAGAAAAAATCGGACGCCGCGAGCTCACGCGCCCAATTGGCAGATTCTACCTGTCGCGCAAGCGCGATGCCATCATGCTCGATCCAGTAACCGTAACGGCCAGCAAGGTAAAGTTTTACCATAAGGGCGACACTCTTGTCTACAACGCCGACGCTTTCCTTCTATCCGAAGGCAGCATGCTCGACGCGCTCATTGCCCAGCTGCCGGGAGTTGAAATCAAAAGCAACGGTCGAATATACGTCAACGGACGCTACGTAGAGAGCCTGCTGCTCAACGGCAAAGACTTTTTCTCAGACAACAGAAACGTGATGCTCCAGAATTTGGGCGCCTATACCG
>CAMWUM010000219.1 GCA_947177435.1 uncultured Muribaculaceae bacterium | reverse complement strand
AGCCTCCCCACCCGGGAGGCTCGCTTTTTTATTCCGAAAATTATGTTTTCCAAAAATAATTTTCCGGAAACATAATTATTAAAACAGAGAGTGTATTGTTTGCGCGACATCGCAAAGCGATGTCCCTACAAAAATTGGTTGCTCTACTAACCATTTTTTGATGAAAATTGGTTGCTGTGCTAACCGAAAATTGGAAAAATTGGTTACTCCAGCAACCATTTTTCGTTCAAAATTGGTTACTCCAGCAACCATTTTGTCATTTTCTGGCATAAATTGGTGCTGGATTTGGTCATTACGGCAACTTTTCTTATTTTTGCAAGAAAAGATGCTCTTTCTTATGAAATTTGTCGAAAATAATTTTCTTGGAATATAATCGGTTATGAAGAGCGCGGAGATTTTGAGGAGGCAGCGGGAGTTGCTGCGGATGGAGTACGAGTGCGAGAGGGAGGAGTTCAAGCGGCAGACTGAGACGATGGGCGTGGCGCGAAAGGTTAAGCGCGGCTTGTGCTGGTATCCTGTGCGCTGCGGGCGGAGCTACTACAACTCGCTCAACCAACTGATACTCGACATCGAGCGCTCGGCCGACACCGAGATTGAGCACGAGTTTGAGTACGGCCGCACCGTCTGCTTTTTCCGCCAGGCAGCCAACGGCCAGATATCTTACTTCAACTTCATGGCCACCGTCAGCTATGCCGACGAGAGCCGCATGGCACTGGCCATGCCCGGAGCCGGAGCTGTGGCTCAGTGCCAGGACTGCGAGGACGGCCTGGGCGTGCAACTGTTCTTCGACGAGACGAGTTACCAGGCTATGTTCGAAGCCCTCGACGCCGTCATAGCCGCCCCGGCTGACAGCCGGCTGGCCGCCCTGCGCGAGATAATCGACGGGCCGGCTGAGCCCGCTACGCGCGACATTGCCCCCGTGCAGTTGCCGTGGCTCAATACGTGGCAGGAGCGGGCAGTCAACCTCGCCCTGCGTGCCCGCGACGTGGCCGTGGTGCACGGCCCCCCCGGCACCGGCAAGACCACCACGATGGTCGAGGCCATCTGCGAGACGCTGCGCCGCGAGCCCCAGGCGCTGGTGTGCGCCCAGAGCAACGCCGCCGTCGACTGGATAGCCGAAAAACTGGCCGACCGCGGCGCCAACGTGCTGCGCATAGGCAATCCCTCGCGGGTCAACGACAAGATGCTGGCCTGCACTTACGAGCGCCGCTTTGCCGACCATCCAGCCTACCCCGAGCTCTGGGCCATACGCAAGGAGATGCGCCAACTGCGCGGGCAGTCCCGCCGACGGGCCTATGCTGAGCGCGAAGCCATGCGCAATCGCCTGAGCCGCCTGAGCCAGCGCGCCGCCGACCTCGAGGCCGAAATCAACGCCGACCTCTTCAACGGCGCCCACGTCGTGGCCTCCACCCTGGTCAGCGCCAACAGCCGCCTGCTGCACGGCATGCGCTTCGGCACGGTGTTTATCGACGAGGCCGGCCAGGCCCTCGAGGCCGCCTGCTGGATAGCCATACGCAAGGCCGACCGCGTGGTGCTGGCCGGCGACCACCAGCAGCTGCCCCCCACCATCAAGTGCTACGAGGCGGCCCGCGCAGGCCTGGACGTGACCATGATGCAGCGCGTGGCGCAGGCCAAGCCCACGGCGGTTGCGCTGCTGCGCATGCAGTACCGCATGCACCGGGACATCATGCGCTTCTCGTCAGAGTGGTTCTACGGCGGCCAAGTCGAGGCCTCCCCGCAGGTGAGCGACCGCAGCATCCTCGACCTCGACACCCCGATTTGGTGGATTGACACCAGCGAGATGGATTTCCCCGAGCAGTTCGTCGGTGATTCGTTCGGCCGCATCAACAAGCCCGAGGCCGACCTGCTACTCGAAGCCCTGCAAGAGTACATCCGGCGCGTAGGCCCCGACCGCGTACTCGACGAGCGCGTCGACTTCGCCATCATCTCTCCTTATAAGGCCCAGGTGCAATACTTGCGCCAGCGCGTGGCTCACTGCGCAGCCCTGCGCCCGTACCGCCACCTGCTGACGGTCAACACCGTCGACGGCTTTCAGGGGCAGGAGCGCGACGTGGTGTTCATCAGCCTGGTGCGCGCCAACGGCGAGGGCCAGATAGGATTTCTCCGCGACCTGCGCCGCATGAACGTGGCCATCACCCGCGCCCGCATGAAGGTGGTGCTCATCGGCGACGCCGCCACACTCGGGCGCCACCCGTTCTACCGCCGCCTTATCGAATACATAGTCGAACTTGCCGAAAAGAATTGAAAATGGAGCCCAGCATAGTATCATACGACAAACTCATGGACGGGTACCGCGCCTACCTGCTGATGGAGCGCGGACTGAGCCAGAACACCCGCATGGCTTACACTGCCGATGTCGAGAAGTTCGCTGCCTGGGCTGCCGCAGACCCCGAATGCCCGCCCCTGCAGCGCATGCGCGAAGAGCACCTGCAAGCCTTCGCCGCCTCCCTCCACGACCTGGGCATCTCGCCCCGCACCCAGGCACGCATCATAAGCGGCCTGCGGTCCTTCTACCGCTACCTCCTGCTCGAGCAGCGCGTCGAGGCAGACCCCACAGCCATGCTCGAGTCGCCCCGACTGGGCCAGCACCTGCCCGAAGTGCTCACTCTCGACGAAATCAACGCCATGGAGGCCGCCATCGACCTGGGCAAGCCCGAGGGCCAGCGCAACCTCGCCATCATCGAGACCCTGTACAGTTGCGGCCTGCGAGTCAGCGAGCTCTGCACGCTCGCCATGAGCCGCGTATGGCTCGACGACCGCGCGCTGCTGGTCGAGGGCAAGGGCAGCAAGCAGAGGATGGTGCCCATGTCGGACCAGGCCGTGCGCCAGATCGACCTGTACCTTGCCGACAGACCCGCGCCCAAGCCCGGCGAGGAAGACATACTCTTCCTCAACCGCCGAGGCCGGCGGCTGACCCGTGTGATGGTATTCTACATTGTGCGCACCCTGGCCGAACTCGCCGGCATACGCCGCCCCATCTCCCCCCACACCCTGCGCCATTCGTTTGCCACCCACCTGATCGAAGGCGGGGCCAACCTGCGCGCCATCCAGATGATGCTCGGCCACGAATCAATCGGCACCACCCAAATCTACCTCCACACCGACACCTCCTCTCTCCGCCGCGAAATCCTCGCCCATCATCCCCGCGCCCACCAGTAATCCCGCGCTGGTTAGAGGACGGGGAGGGAGATGACTTCGGAGAGGATGGCGACGGCCTGCTCGACGGTGGGCACGTCGGAGATGACGAAACTACGGCGGCCGGCGCGCTCGCGTATCTGGATGCGGCGCGGATGCTGCTGCAGGTAGTTGATCAGGCGGCCGAACATGGGGCTCTGGTAGTAGGCCTTGTTTTCGTCGCCTACGAAGAATAGGTACATGGCGCCGCCCTTCATCACAATCTTTTCGATGCCCAGGCGATGGCCCAGGCGACGCAGGCGCGGCACGCGCAGCAGTTCGGCAGCCTGGCGCGGTATGCGTCCGAAGCGGTCCTCGAGCCTGGCCTTGAAGGCTTGCAGGTCGGTCTCGCGCTCGATGCCGTCGAGCTCGCGGTACAGGTTTATACGCTCGCTCTCAGTGGGGACGTATGTGGCAGGCAGCAGCAGCTCGAGGTCGGTCTCGATGGCGGTATCGGCCACATATTCCGGCTCGCCGTCGGGGGTGGCTCCGGTGTCGGCCGTGAGCGTACCGGCAAACTCCTCGTTGCGCAGTTCGGTGACGGCCTCGTGCAGGATGCGCTGGTATGCTTCGTAGCCAAGGTCGGCCACAAAGCCGCTCTGCTCGGCGCCAAGCAGGTTGCCGGCTCCGCGTATGTCGAGGTCCTGCATGGCTATGTGTATGCCGCTGCCCAGGTCGCTGAAGCTCTCGATAGCCTGCAAGCGCCGGCGAGCGATGGGCGACAGGGGCGAGCCCGGGGGCACGAGCAAGTAACAGAACGCCTTGCGGCTACTGCGGCCCACGCGTCCGCGCAGCTGGTGCAGCTCGCTCAGGCCGAAGTTCTGCGCATTGTTTACGAGGATGGTGTTGACGTTGGG
>CAMWUM010000218.1 GCA_947177435.1 uncultured Muribaculaceae bacterium | reverse complement strand
GTGTCGATGAGGGAGGGGAAGGCGGGCTTTGGGGGAACGGAGGCGATGGCTTTGGGATTGGAGAGGCTGAGGCCGAGGAGGCGGACGGGGCGGTCTTTTGAGATGGGAGCGTGCTGAAGGAGTTCACACGCGCCGGCGATTATGGATGAGGCTGTCTTGTATTCTTGGTCGCCGGAGAGGCTGCGGGTGATTTGGGTGAAGTCGTGGTACTTTACTTTGAGCGTGAGCGTGCGGCCGTGGAATGCAGCTCGCTCGATGCGACGCTCGAGGTCTGCGGCCAGTTGGGCTATTTCACGTTCGATGTCGGCGGGCAGGTATATATCCTCGAGAAATGTTTCCTCGCATCCCACCGACTTGCGCTCGCGCTCGGTCACGACAGGCCGTTCGTCTATGCCACGGGCGAAATCGTAATACACCTGCCCCATCTTGCCGAAGTGGGAGTTGAGGAAGTCGAGGCTCTGGGCACGCAACTGCTCGCCATTGAATATGCCCAGGGCGTGCATTCGCTCGGCTGTGCGCGGCCCCACGCCCCAGAAAGACTCGATGGGCAGCCGCGCCACAAAATCGAGCGCCCGCCGAGGATGCACCACGAACAGCCCGTCGGGCTTGCGGTAATCCGAGGCTATCTTGGCCAAAAACTTACAGTACGACACGCCTGCCGAGGCGGTCAGCCCGGTGCGCTCCTTGATCTTGCGCTTGATGTCAATGGCAATGCTGCGCGCCATCTCGATGCCCTGCTTATTGACCGTCACGTCGAGAAAGGCCTCGTCGATGCTGATTGGCTCGATTATGTCGGTATGCTCATGAAACACGGCGTGCACCTGCGCCGACACCTCTTTATATAGGGCGAAATTGCACGGCACTATCTGCAGCTGCGGGCAAAGCCGCTTGGCCTGCGACATGGGCATGGCCGAATGCACGCCAAACGGCCTGGCCTCGTAACTGGCCGTAGCCACCACGCCGCGCGGCCCGTCGAAGCCCACGGCCAGCGGCTTGCCTCGGAGTTCGGGATGCTCTCGCTGCTCGACCGACGCGAAAAAGGCGTCCATGTCTATGTGGATAATCTTGCGCACGCCGCTACTTCTTCAGCTTCTTGGCCATGCGCCGGTGCCGCTCGGCCGAGTCGACATCGCCCACCAGGTCATATCCCTCGGCAAGGGCCAGGTGAATGCGGCCAATCTTTTCGTTGCGGTCGAGCGCGCGCAGCAGGTAGTCCATGCCGAGGGCCACGTCACCCGAGTTTATGTATAGGCATCCCGCCTCGTAGAACGGTCGGAAATCCACCTTGTCAAGGGCTGCGGCCTCATTGAAACAGTCGACTGCCGCATCAAGGTTGCCAGCCTGCGCCATTGCCATGCCCTTACAGAGATGGGCGGGCGCGTATGTAGGCGAAATGGAGATTGCCTTGTCGAAATTGGCGATCGCGTTCTCGATTTCCCAGCCCTCCTGGCGTACCTGCTCGCCCATCTCAACATACTCGGTGGCAAGGCGTTGCAAGATTACCTCTTTTTCGGCCAACCGCTGCTGCAAATCGTCCACCTTGTCTTTAAGTGAGGCAAGCGACGCCACCTTATGCTTTATAAGGCGCACTGCGTCGGGACGATCAAGCACGTTGCGGGCATTGACGGCCTCGGCAAAGGCGTCAACTGCACGCATATAGTCGCCTGCGCCAAAAGCCTTTGCAGCATTGCTGTACAATTGGTCGGCCTTGGCGTACTCCATCGCGTCCTGAATGAGGGCCGGATTGTTGAACTGCCGACTAAATGTCACAACCCGCTGGTTGACAAACACGTCGCGCTGGTTGACGGTCGAACTCAACTTCAAGCCGTCGAGCGAACGGCAACGACTGAGCGCCACGTAGGTCTGGCCGCCGGAGAAGGCGCCCTGCCCCACATCGACCACGACGCGGTCGAAGGTCAGTCCCTGGCTCTTGTGGATGGTGAGTGCCCACGCGAGTTTGAGAGGATATTGCTGATAAGCGCCGATTACTTTTTCATTGACCCGGCCTTTCTCCTCGTCGTACTCATATTTCACGTTTTCCCAAAGGTCGATAGTTACGGCATGCTTAGTACCGTCTTCAACCTCCACGATGATTTCGTCGTCGTTGAACTCACGCACCTTGCCAATGGTGCCGTTGACCCAACGGCGGTCGGGGTCGTTCTTGACAAAAACCACCTGTGCGTCAATCTTGAGTTCGAGCTCCTTGTCGGTAGGCAACGAATTATCAGGGAAATCACCCTCGATCTCGCCAACGAACGTTCGGACGGTACCCGGGATGGCATCGAGACAACTTTGGTTAATGCTGTCCACGATGTCGCGGCGCGTGGCTATGGTCATAACGAAGTCGTCGGAGAAGAGCGTCGGATCGGGCATGACGCGGGCATTAAGCAGGTCGATGTCGGTCTTTGTCGGCTGGCCCACGCGCACACGGTCGAGCAGGCGGATGAAAGTGTCGTCGTTCTGCCTGTACACCTTTGTCAGTTCGATAGGCACAATCGGCAAATCCTGGAATACTCTGGCATTGAAGAAGAACGACCCGTTAGGATATACATAACTCAACACATCTCGCATATCGCCCGTGATGACAGGCTCTAACTGGAACACGTCGCCGACGAGCAGCAACTGCTTGCCTGCGAACGGCTCGCGCCTGTTACCGCAATAGAGGCGCAACAGCCTGTCGATAAAGTCGATAGTGTCGGCCCTGACCATTGACACCTCGTCGATGATGATGAGTTCGAGGCTGCGAAGCATCTTCACGAAGTCCTTCTTGTACTTCATACGGTCGCGCAGGCGCTTGTCGTCGGCCACCTCCGGGTCGTCGGGAAGCATGGGCTTGAACGGCAACTTGAAGAACGAGTGCAGTGTCTGCCCTCCGGCATTGACCGCGGCTATGCCCGTCGGCGCCAGCACCACGTGACTCTTCTTGGTGGTCTGCGTCAGGTATTTGAGAAACGTCGACTTGCCCGTGCCTGCCTTGCCTGTGAGGAACACCGACTGGCGCGTGTACGAGATGAGACTCAAAGCCGTCTGAAACTCACGGCTTTGAGTGTCGATTGTGGAAATGTCTATGTCGGCGGCCCGCTTCATTGCTCGCTCCCCCACTCTGCCATGGCGGCGTCAACGGCACGCATAAGCGCTGCCCCCTGCAAGTCACGGCTTACGATGGTGCCGTCCGGGGCGAAAAGAATGATGCACGGGATGCCAGAAATGCCGTAAGCGTCGGTCGGGATGGTCTGCGCATTGATGATGCACGGCCAGGGTATCTCGGCACGCTCGATGGCGCCGAGGGTATTCTTCGGCTCGTCCCAAACGGCCACGCCCAGCACGTCAAGGCCCTTGTCGGCATACTTGGCATAAATCTCTTTAAGCGTGCCGTTTATCTCCTGCATGCAGGGACGGCACCAACTTGCCCAGAAATCAACCAGCACGGGCTTGCCGCGGCCCACATAGTCGCTCAGTTTGTATGTCTTGCCATCGTATTCCACCTCAAAATCGACAAACTGCTTGCCTATCGACGATGCCAACTTGCGCTCAGCCGCAACCACAAGTTTCTGCACTCGCGCATACCGCTTCATATCGGGATATTGTTCAATGGCCGCCATCATAGCGTCGGCATCGATCATATAACAATACTCGAGAAACAGGTAATAGCCTATGGGGTTGTCAATATTATCGCCAATCGTGGAAGTGAGCAAATGCATGTACTCATCGAGGCAAGCCTGCGCCACAGAGTCGCTTTCGGCCCTTTCATACCGCTGCTGCACAGCCTCGAGCGAGTCGATGATCGAATTGAATTGATCGTTGAGGTACGCGCCCTTGACCCGGCGCTCCTTAGGATTGAGTGCGCAAGTGCCCTGCTCGAGGATGAACGAGCCCATCCTGTTGCCATTCACCAAGATGCGCGCCATATAAGGCTCGTCAAGTTCGCCGCGGAACACCGCCGTATGGTCGCTGATGACCACCGTGTCGATGCTCTCGCCCGTGTCATAATTAACCAGCACGGCCTTATCGCCATCCTCCACGTCAGGCAGAGGAGCGATCACCTTGTAAGGAAAC